>JAFMBQ010000070.1 GCA_017858365.1 Algoriphagus sp.
GAATCTTCCTAGATCTCTCCGGTCGGGCATCGGTCAGGAAGATCTGCCCAAAGGTCTGCTTGGAGATCAGTTGCATCAGTTGCGCAATCCTAAGGTCATCGAGTTTGTCAAAAATATCATCGAGTAGCAACAGCGGCTTTTCGCCTCTGGACTTTTCAAAAATCTGAAACTGCCCAAGTTTCAGGGCGATAATAAAGGACTTTTGCTGACCCTGACTCCCGATCTTTCGGATGGGATGATCGCCAATCTGAAAGTTGAAATCATCCTTATGAATCCCTGCATTGCTGTTTTTGGTAATCAGATCTTTTTTCCGAAGGCTCAAGAAATAGGAATCAAAATCGGCTCGCAAGGCTTCCGTCTCATAAGTGATGGTGACTTTTTCCTGCCCTTGGGAAATCTCTTCATAATCTCGCTGGAGTAGCGGAGCAAGCTCCTGTAGGAGTTCCGATCTCCGCAAAGCCAAAAACTTACTCAAGCCTATCAACTCCTGATCATAATGATCCAAAAGGGTAAGATCCCTTCTACCTGTTTCGGCGAATTTTTTGAGTAAAGCATTACGCTGCTTCAAAAAATGATGGTAGCGAATCAACTGATTCAGATAGCCATGATCGAGCTGTGAAATCAGCGCGTCGAAAAATTTTCGCCGACCCTCGCTACCTCCCTTGATCAGCTCGGTATCATCCGGAGCGATCAATACCAAAGGAATCAAACCCACATGCTCTGAGGTTTTATCCAAGGCCTTCCCGTTTTGATAGATGAGTTTCTTCTTACCCAGCTGAAAAGTGCACCGCACCTCGATCAGTTTATCACTTAATTCAAATTGCCCTTTAATGGCAAAGAAATCCTGCTCATGCTGCACATTGAGGCTATCGCTGGATTGGACTGCGCTTTTGGTAAGCGAGAGGTAATGTATGGCGTCGAGAATATTGGTTTTCCCGGACCCATTGAGGCCCACAAAGCAGTTCAATTGAGCGCTGAAGTCGAAATGACGCTTTTCATGATTTTTGAATTGGATAAGATCAAGCGACTTCAGATACATGGATGGGGTAATTATTTTGGCGGTAGCCTGATTTTTAGGGATGGTTGCTTATATTTGAAATCTAAAAATAGCACATTTTGATTTTAAGATATGGCAAAGAAAACTGCAGCGACCAAGTCTAAGGTTAACTATTCAAAAGAAACTTATACGTATTGGTACGAAAGCATGCTCCTAATGAGGAGATTCGAGGAAAAGGCAGGACAGCTTTACGGGCAGCAAAAAATTAGAGGATTCTGTCATTTATACATTGGTCAGGAAGCTTGTGCCTCTGGTGCAATTTCCGCATTGACCAAAGATGACAAATGGATCACCGCTTACAGATGCCATGCACATCCTCTGGGTTTGGGCACAGATCCTGGTGCTGTGATGGCTGAGCTTTTTGGTAAAGCTACCGGAACTACCAAAGGAAAAGGTGGCTCGATGCACATTTTTGACAAGGAGAAAAATTTCTTTGGAGGACATGGAATCGTAGGTGCTCAAGTGCCAATGGGACTTGGTCTAGGTTTCGCTGAGAAATATAAAGGCACTAAAAATCTTGCAATATGTTACATGGGAGATGGTGCTGTTCGTCAGGGAGCATTTCACGAAGCGCTCAACTTGGCCATGCTCTACAAGACTCCAGTAATATTTGTGATCGAAAATAACGGCTACGCAATGGGCACAGCAGTAAAGCGCTCCTCGAATGTCGATGATCTTTCGACTCTAGGAGAATCTTACGATATGCCTTCATTTGCAGTAGATGGAATGAATGTCGAAGCAGTGCATGAAGCAGTGGCGGAAGCAGCCGAACGTGCACGTAGAGGCGACGGACCAACCTTATTGGAGATGAGAACTTATCGCTACAAAGGGCACTCCATGTCTGATCCTCAAAAATATCGAACCAAAGAAGAGGTTGAGGAATACAAACAAAGAGATCCCGTGGAGCAAGTGCTTGGCACCATCCGTGATAATAAAATTTTAACAGAAGAAGAAATTGAAGCGATCATCGCAAAAGTGAAAACTCAAGTGACTGATGCAGTCAAATTTGCCGAAGAATCTCCTTGGCCTGATGGAATGGATGCGTACAAAGACGTCTATATGCAAGAGGACTATCCTTTTGTAATGGAGTAAACATTTATTATTCAATAGCTTAAGCCATGAATTAAGATTCAAATTCATGGCTTTTGCATTTGGCTTTGGTTAAATTATAAAAACCGTATATTTGCGGCTGAAAATCGAGTAACATGGCAACGAAACAATCTAAAAAAACTCAAGATCAAAACGATCTAATAGAAAACCCTGAAGTAATCGCTTCAAGATTAGAAAAGGGAGAGGTTTTTTTAAAGCAGAATAGTAAAATTTTAGCAGGCGTTTTAATCGCTGCGGTAGTATTGATTGGTGGTATTTTATACTTTCAGATCAATACCCAAAACCAGAATGTGGATGCACAGAAAGAAATGTTCCAAGCGGTTTATTTCTTTGAGCAGGATAGCATTCAGTTGGCATTGGACGGTGACGGAATCAATCCGGGCTTCCTTTCAATCATAGAAGACTATCCGCGCACAGATGCTGCGAACTTGGCAAACTTCTATGTTGGATCAATCTACCTTTCTGAGCGCAAGTACGCAGAGGCTTTGACCCATTTGGAGCAATTCTCAGCTGACGATTATCTTGTGCAGGCAAAAGCCTACGCCTTAATCGGTGATGCTAATATGGAATTGGGCAATGTAGATCAGGCGATCACCAACTACAAGAAAGCTGCGGATACAAATGAGAATAAATATTTCACTCCGAAATACTTGAATAAACTTGCTGTTGCTTACGAAGAATCCGGAAAGATTCAAGAGGCAATTGCTACATACACTACTATAGAAGAAGTGTATTACGAATCATTTGAATTTGCTGGTGCACGAAAACATAAAGCTCGCTTAGAAGGTTTGGCCGCTCAGTAATGCTTTGATTGCAATGCATTCTAAAAGAGTAAGGCCTTGAGGTCTTACTCTTTTTTTTGTCCCACAACTAATCCTTTCCAAAACCATTCTTCTAAAGTTTATCTTTATCCTTTGTATTGATTTTCTCAATACTTAATTCTTCGATCTTGGTTCTAAAATCCTATATCTAAAATCTAACAACCTTCCCATGGCTACATCACTTAAAAGTCTCAGCGAACATTCGTCTAAAAATATTCTAGACATCAGCGATAAAACCTTTGGTATCATCGTCTCCGAATGGAATGAGGAAGTCACAGAAGCTTTATTTTCAGGAGCTTATCAAACTTTAATTCAACACGGAGCAAAGAAAAAAAATATCATCCGAAAGAATGTTCCAGGGTCATTTGAACTGTCACTAGCTGCACAGTGGCTTGCACAGGAAGAATCAATCGATGCCGTAATTTGCTTGGGCTGTGTAATACAAGGAGAAACAAAGCATTTTGATTTCATCTGCGATGCAGTGGCTCACGGTATTACGAATGTCAGCCTAAAATACAACAAGCCTGTTATTTTCGGGGTTTTGACTCCTAATACCCAACAACAAGCATTGGATCGCGCAGGCGGAAAGCATGGCAACAAAGGCGATGAAGCTGCCATCACAGCCATTAAAATGCTAGGCTTCTAAGAAAAAAAAAGAGCCGCAACATCACGAAAGGAAAAAAGTGGCTCCAGCGAGAATTAGATGAAACTAGAACTTGATCATTAAAAATGGCTCTTTCTTAAGACTAGAGAAAACTCTTTTTTTCTTTGTGCTCCTTTGCCAAACCTTCCTGTTTTTTTCGCTCTAACCGAATTTAAAAAACCTACCACGCTCAAAAACCTATTGTATGAAAATCATGAAATTCGGAGGGACCTCAGTGGGTCGCCCAGAACGTATGCATCAGGTGAAAGACCTGATCACTCGGGGTGACGAGCCAAAAATCGTCGTGCTTTCTGCCCTCTCAGGAACGACCAATGCACTAATTGGGATTGGAGAAGCTTTAGCCGCTGCTGACCGATTACTTGCAAAATCTAAAATCGATGAATTGAATGCCCATTATTTAAGCTTCTATCCTGAACTGCTAAAAACTGATGCAGCAAGAGAAAAAGCAGAAGCAATTATCCAAGAGCATTTCGAATTCTTGAATATTATCCTAAAAATCTCCTTTAATGAGGCGATTAACCGGGATATTTTGGCACAAGGCGAGCTGCTTTCCACCAAATTATTCCAAACACTTTTAGAGGAGTTAAATATCCCTTCCGTTTTCTTGATCGCTTTGGATTTCATGAGCATTGATGAGAATTCAGAGCCGGAATTGAGTAAAATTTCTGAAAAATTGACTGCAATCCTCGCGCAACATCCTGGGAAAAAAACCTTCGTGACTCAAGGGTACATTTGTAAAAATCATCGGAATGAAGTCGATAACCTTAAGCGAGGTGGATCTGACTATACAGCTTCGTTAATAGCAGCAGCGATCCAAGCAACCGCCTGTGAGATCTGGACCGATATCGATGGAATGCATAATAATGACCCTCGAGTAGTAGACCGTACACGCCCTATTGCTGAGATGTCTTTTGATGAAGCTGCCGAGTTGGCTTACTTCGGTGCGAAAATTCTTCATCCCGCTTCCATCTGGCCAGCACAACAATTTAATGTTCCAGTAAAATTGCTCAATACCATGCAACCGGAAGCTCTGGGGACTTTGATTAAAGAGAAGGTGGAAACTATTGGGGTAAAGGCGATCGCTGCCAAAGACGGAATCACCGCCATCAAAATCAAATCCAGCCGAATGCTTTTGGCTTATGGTTTCTTGCGAAAGGTATTTGAGATCTTTGAGAAGTATAAAACTCCAATCGATATGATCACTACTTCCGAGGTGGCAGTCTCTGTAACCATTGACGATTTGATGCATTTACCCCAAATTCTGGAAGAATTGAATCAGCTAGGGACGGTAGAAGTGGACCAAAATCAAACGATTATTTGTATTGTGGGAAACATGGTTTCTGAAACAAAAGGTGTACTTAAATCCGTTATGGATTCTTTACTCCCTTACCCTATCAGAATGGTCTCCTATGGTGGAAGCCGACATAACGTCTCTGTACTCTTGGATTCTACGTATAAAAAAGCCGCACTTCAGAGCTTGAATGAAGGGGTTTTCAGTTGGGAGAATAGAGATTAAGAGATTAGAGATTAAGAGAATCGGAGTCAACTAGAGTAGTATAATTAAAGAGCCGGAATTTTGTCCGGCTCTTTTTTTAAATGTCAGTAGTTCCGGCTTTCGGTCTTCGGTCCAAATTATAATGAGAATCGGTCCAGTATGAGAATTCCGGACAATCATATTAAATAAGTTCCTATTACTTTTGTCAGATGGAAAAAGATAACCCTAAACAGGGATTTCTTCAGCGATTACAAACCAAGTGGAAACTCGATAGTCTATTTCAGGTAGTGATGGTCTTGGTAGTTTTTGCCTGTACCGGTTTCACCATACTTTTTATCAAAAATCCTATTCTCGGTTTTTTTG
Source organism: Algoriphagus sp. (assembly GCA_017858365.1). GTDB lineage: Bacteria > Bacteroidota > Bacteroidia > Cytophagales > Cyclobacteriaceae > Algoriphagus. The sequence continues at coordinate 5,511 of JAFMBQ010000070.1, forward strand.
GTGTAGAAAAAGGCGGTTTTCTAAACACAGTCCTTTACTTGCTTCTAGTCCTTCCACTCTACCAGATTTTCTTGCTGATCTATGGATTCGTATTTGGTCAGTTCCGCTTTTTCTGGGAAAAGGAAAAGCAGATTTTCAAGAGGATTGGAGGATTATTTTCGAAAAAGAAATAAAAAAATCAATAGAAACTCATCGACTTAAAAATTGTCCCAAATAAAATTTTTCAATTTTCAAATCTTGCAATCTTAAATTAGTTAAGAAATCCTACTCCAATTCACCGCATGCTTCTTTTGCTGGCGAATCTGACGAAGAATAGGAGCATTTTCGGGAAGATTCAAAGTTGGATCATTTGCTAATACCTGCTGAGCAGCGTCCCTAGCTAAGGTCAAGATTGGTGCATCTTTGCTCAAGTCAGCGATCAATAGATCCGTGATCCCGCTTTGCTGGGTACCCATCAAATCTCCCGGGCCCCTCAATCTCAAATCCACATCCGCAATCTCGAAACCATCATTGGTCCGCACCATCGTATCCAACCGGACTCTCGAATCTTTGGACAATTCATATTTGCTCATCAGCACGCAATAGCTTTGCTCCGCCCCTCTTCCGACTCTACCACGTAGCTGGTGAAGCTGAGAAAGCCCAAACCGCTCGGCATTTTCTATAATCATTACTGAGGCATTTGGGACATTGACACCTACTTCTATCACCGTAGTAGCCACCATGATTTTGGTTTCGCCTTTTACAAATCGCTTCATCTCGTACTCTTTGGCATCCGCTTTCATATCGCCATTCAAGATGCTGATTGGATAATTTGGAAAAGCTCGGGTAATGCTTTCAAATCCATCCATCACATTCTTCAAATCCAATTTCTTGGACTCTTCGATCAATGGATAAACGATGTAAACTTGCCGTCCTTTTTTGACTTCTTCGTTGATAAAGCCAAAGACTTTCAAGCGATCCTTATCAAAGCGGTGCACTGTTTGGATAGGTTTTCGTCCCGCAGGCATCTCATCGATGACCGATACATCCAGATCACCATAGAGTGTCATCGCCAAAGTACGCGGAATTGGCGTAGCAGTCATGACCAATACGTGCGGGATGAAGGCCTCATTTTTTGCCCAAAGTTTCGCCCGCTGCGCCACTCCAAATCGATGCTGTTCATCTACAATCGCCAATCCTAAGTTTTTAAATTGTACGATATCTTCCAAAAGCGCGTGTGTTCCGATCAGGATTTTGAGTTCCCCCGAAAGCAACTCCTCATGAATTACCCGACGTTGCGCCTTCTTTGAAGACCCAGTCAGCAAAGCGATCTTGATACCCATCATATCGGCAAATTCTTTCAATCCTTCGTAATGCTGGTTGGCCAAGATCTCCGTAGGCGCCATCAGGCAGGTCTGTGCTCCTGAGCTGATCGCAATCAAAGCACAGATAAAAGCCACCATCGTCTTACCACTTCCCACATCACCTTGGATCAAGCGATTCATTTGCTTTCCTGACTTCAAATCCTGAAAAGATTCTCGGATTACCCGCTTTTGGGCACCCGTCAGTTCGAATGGGATATGGTTATTATAAAACTCAGTGAGCAATTCCGTATTCCCTAAGACCTGTCCCTTGTACTTTTCAGTACGGGTGACTTTCATCTTGAGAAGGCGAAGCTGTAGATAAAAAAATTCTTCAAACTTCAATCGCTTACGAGCTCGCTGCAGTAGGTTGGGTTCAGAAGGGAAATGGATTTGTTTGATCGCTTCCTGCCGATCGATCAATTGATATTGATCCCGGATGGAGTCGGGAATGGTCTCTTGGATATGAGGCAAACTTCCCTGCACTAATCCTTCCATGATTTTGGAAATACCCCGTGAATCCAAAAATTTATTTCTGAGCTTTTCCGTTGTAGAATAGACCGGCTGGAAATTATTTCGTTGCTCATTTGCAACGGTTACGGGTTCCAATTCTGGATGTGCAATGCTCCATTTTCGCCCAAAAAGAGCAGGTTTTCCCAGGAAAATGAAAACTCCACCGATTGGCAATTTCTTCTGAACCCACTGAATTCCTTTAAACCAAGTGAGCTCCATCTCACCAGTTTCATCTGCTACATGAGCTACCAATCGGTTTTTATTTCCCATTGACACCAGCTCAACTTTTTGGATTTTGGCGATGATTTGCACATTTTCCAGCTCTGCTGAAAGTTCTCTTATTTTGAAAAATTTCGTCCGGTCCTCATAGCGAAATGGATAATGCTGCAGTAATTCACCGTAGGTAAAAATATTCAACTCTTTATTCAGCAGTGCCGCTTTCTGCGGTCCTACGCCTCTGAGAAATTCAATTTTGGTGTCGAAAAAGCCTGCCAAGGAATCTTATTTTTAGGAATGAAGCAAAATAGCCCGAGTCTTCTCAATAGACAATAAAAATGTCTTGAATTGTCAAGATTCAATAGAAATTCGGGTGATTTTGGAAAATATACGTTCCAAATCAGCTCGGTGGGTCTGCAAGCTTTGGAGCAAAATCATTTGGTTTTTGGCTCGATGCAAGTTTTGCTCCCGGTAAGCAACTTGATAATACGAATTACCTTCGAGGTGGTCGGTGAAAAACCGAACTCCCATCAAGCAAGTCATCACTTCACCTCCAATCAGCAAAGATTTGGCCTCTTCTTGGCTCATCCAGTCACCTGCTCCAGTCCAATAACCTACCAGTAGATTTTCGAAAATTGGCAGCAGCACTTTTTGATTTTCCCAAGACTGACTTATTTCCTCTTCCGCGCTGGCAACTGTCCTGACCAAATCTCCAAAGTCATAAAGCAAATAACCTGGCATAATGGTGTCCAGATCGATTACTGCGGCCACTTTCGAGAGGTCTGACGAGAAAATCAGATTATTGATTTTGGTGTCATTATGTGTGATTCGAAGCGAAATCTCCTGAATGATCTTGAGGTAAGATTCCACGAGTTGCTTCTGGGCTAGATAAAAGTCCAGAATCAGGGATTCCTCAGCGCTTAAATTTTGAGCCGCTTTTGCCACTTCTTCCAATCGATCAAACCTTAAGTCTAGTCGATGAAAATTAGAAATGGTTTCGACAAACTCAACTAACGAAAAGCTATCGGCCCATCTGGAAAAAAGCGCGTAGGCTTCTGCTGCTTTGATTGCTTGATTTGGGTCGCTAATCTGTTGTAACGTTTTACCTTCGACAAAGTCAAATAACCTGTATAGCCTACCTTGAAATGCTACAATTCCAGACCCCTTACGATTTAAGATGGGAAGCGGAAGCTGGAAAGGCAGTTGTGTCAAATCTCCTGACTGGCTAAGGAGTGTAAGATTATCGTCGATTCGGTTCGGGTATTTAAAAACGTTTGAATTGAAATCTTGAAGAATAAATTTTCGGGCACCAAACTCGATTAAGAAAGTCTGATGGATTAATCCGGCCCCAAATTTGAAAAATTTGAAAGCTCCCAATCCTTCAAGCTGAAATTGCTCAAGTAACGCCTCGATGTCCCTACGATCCATGAGTCAAAGCTAATTCTTAAGGGGAAAAAAGTGCAAAAAAAAACAAAAAAGCCAGCCTATTTTAGACTGGCTTCCCAAATAAAGCATCTCTACAGTTCTATTTGATACCAAATATCTTGACTTTCCCATCTCCTTCTGAGCTTACCACCAATAGTGGCGATAAGCTAGGACTATCTTCGGCAGAAATAAACAACAATCCCTCTGGGGCATCACCAGTCTCCAAAACTTGAAGAAAATTAAACGAAGAGGTTCCGATCAGTTCATAAACCATCACCGCATCCACTCGCTCCAAACCGACAAAGACTAAGGTTCGGTTATCAATCTTTCCCACAGTTATGGATTCAGGTTCAACGCCTTTATTGTCACTTCTACCATCGTCGTATTTGGAAGAGAATGCTCCAATAAAGTCTTTCTCGAGCTTATTGTAGTCTAAGACCTTTGCTCCAGTGCTACCATTCCATACTGTAAACGACCGGGCTCCAATTCCATATAACACATCAAAATCACCATCTCCATCAGTATCACCTGCGGACGTGGTTACTGTATATCTTCCCAGCTGATCATCTTTGCGGAGGTTTGCCGCATTCGGGAATTTAGTTGGGTCAAGTTTGAGGTCCTTAACACGAGATTCTTCGCTGTAGCCAGCATAATCTCGTGTATCACCTTCATTTGCGGTTAGTAAATAATGCGTATCGCCAATGGAAAAATTACTGATGGCATCGGGCATATAATACGATAATAAAGGCCAGCTCTTCAAAGCCACTGAATTATCGCGATCGCTTACATCCAACTCATTCCCAGGAATTGTATGGTCCTTTAACCCCAAAGGGAAAATATCTGTGATCTCTTGCTTGATCAAATCAACACGTGCGATTCCATTATTCTCTTGAAGCGTCACCCAAGCAACCTCAGAGCCCTCCTCGATGGTAACATATTCTGGCTCCATATCCTGAGAAAAGGAAGCATTTGGACCAAAAACCCGGAGCCCTTGGCCAACCAAAGCCGCCTGCTTACTTGCAAAGGCATCAAAACCAACAGTAGCTACTTTAAAATTATTTACAATATCGATAATTGATATTGACCCTACTGGATCTATCGAATAATCACCATTTGGCTCACCTTCATTGGCGGTAACAATAAATCTAGCATTGGGACTAAAGGCCACCATATCAGGAAGTGCGCCAACTGTGACTCTAGCAATTGGGACAGTAAGCTTATCAGTTCTAAAAACAAGGACAGTTCCATCATTTGTTCTTACATCTGCTTCTATCGCCATGGCTACCATGCCATTCAGGACGGCAACACTATTTACCCCTCCACCATATTGAGTGACATCAATTGAACTGGTAACAAATGGATTGGATGGGTTAGAAATATCCAAAACGTCAACTCTTGATGCTCCAAAATTATTTACTACAAAAAGTCGTTGGGTGATCGGATCATACGCAGAGATCTCCGCTGCACCAGTTCCACCAATGGTCGCAGAGCCTACTTCTGAAAAATTCACATTTGCAATCACGAAGGGTTGGGGTTCATCATTACATGATATAAGTGCTCCAAATGCTAAAATTAAAAGGTATTTGTGCTTCATAAAATTGATTGGTTTGGCTTTAAATTGATTTATATAATCATCCGCAATTACGACCCGTAGCTCTAGTTAAGCTTTATGAATTGAGTTACTTTTTGATTACTATTTCAAGCAGAATGAAGCTTTTACATAATTCTGAATTAGAGATTTGATAACATATGAATTGGTTAAGTAAGATCTGAATGGAAGTATTTGGTTAAATCAAAATTGGATTCTCTGAAAAAGTCGATGAAAAATGGATATCTAGCCTAATAATTCTTTTGGCTTTAAAAGAATTTAAATACATTAGTGGAATTTATTTATTAAGTATTTATTCTTTTTTAAAAAATTTAAAGAAAAACAACTAACCCCACCCCCTATGAATGTTACCGGAATTGATTGGGCAATCATTGCTGCATTCTTTATCGTCTCTTTACTAATCGGTGTATTCACCTCAAAAAAAGCAGGAACCTCTGCAAAAGAATTTTTCCTTTCCGGAAGAAATATGCCTTGGTGGCTATTAGGAGTTTCAATGGTGGCAACCACCTTCTCCGCGGATACCCCAAACTTAGTAACTGATATTGTTCGAAAAAATGGTGTAGCAGGAAACTGGGCATGGTGGGCTTTTCTATTAACAGGGATGCTAACTGTCTTTGTTTATGCGAAACTTTGGCGCAGATCTGAAGTCACCACGGATTTGGAATTCTATGAGCTCCGCTATTCTGAAAAGGGAGCTGCATTTCTTAGAGCATTCCGGGCAATTTATTTAGGAGTATTTTTTAATGTGGTAATTATGGCCACCGTATCATTAGCTGCTATCAAAATCGGCGGGGTGATGCTAGGTTTGAGTCCAGTCCAGACATTACTTATCGCATCTATCGTCACAGTGATATACAGTTCACTTGGCGGTTTGAAAGGTGTATTATTGACTGACTTTTTTCAGTTTTTCATTGCGATGATAGGTGCTTTTGCTGCAGCGTATTACATTATTGATCTCCCTCAAATTGGATCCTTAGAGAATTTATTAACCCACGAAAACGTAGTCGGTAAACTTGACTTCCTCCCTGATTTCTCGGATCCAAATGCATATATTCCTCTATTTTTAATGCCTATAGCAATTCAGTGGTGGGCCACATGGTATCCAGGAGCAGAGCCAGGGGGTGGAGGTTACATCGCGCAACGTATGCTTGCTGCCAAAGATGAAAAGAACGCCATAGGTGCAACCCTCTTTTTTAATATAGCACATTATGCAGTGCGGCCGTGGCCATGGATTTTAATTGCTTTGGCTTCCCTGATTGTCTTTCCAAATGTCTCTGATATCTCAGCTGCCTTCCCTAATATTCCTGCTGATAAACTCGGTGATGACTTAGCGTATTCAGCAATGCTGACATTCTTACCAACTGGCTTGATCGGGATTGTTTTAGCCTCCTTGATCGCTGCGGTGATGTCGACACTTTCTACGCATTTGAACTGGGGATCAAGCTACATAGTCAATGATTTTTATCTTCGATTTTTGAAGCCAGAAGCTACCGACAAACAACTTGTTGCTGTGGGAAGAATCTCGACAGTAGGCTTAATGGCCTTATCAGCTGTGCTTGCTCTAGCACTATCCAGTGCCTTGGATGCCTTTAATATTCTCCTTCAAATAGGCGCCGGAACAGGCCTGATCTTTATCCTGAGATGGTTTTGGTGGAGAATCAACGCATACACTGAGATCTCTGCAATGGCCATTTCATTTGTGGTAGCCATATTCTTCGAAGTCATCAATCCTAAAGTAAACTGGATTTTGATTCCCGAAAACCAGGCCTACCTGAAATTAGTTTATAGCGTTTCAATTACCACTGTCGGTTGGCTTTTGGTAACGTTCTTGACACAACCGGAGAAGGATGAAGTGCTTTTAAGCTTCTATCGTAAAGTAACTCCAGCAGCGTTTGGATGGAAAAAAGTTCTTGATCGCTATCCTAATGAAAGACAAGTTATTGGGCAGCTTCCAAAAGAAATCGGGCTGATGATGATCGGCTCAGCGATGGTTTATGCCGCATTGTTTTCGACAGGATTCTTTATCTATGGCAATATGCTTGGTGGATCAATCGCAGCAGCGATCGCACTTATTGGCGGCGTGATTATTATCCGTTCTTGGAAAAACCTGAATTAATCTAAAAATTTAACTGAATTCATCAGGTGGGCCATGTCCACCTTGATGTATTCAATTACTGGAGCAAGGGAATCATTTTTCATTGCAGTATTGAAATAAAGTGCTCCTCTCAAAAAATGCTGCGTAGAATCAGTTACAAAAAACTGAAACTGAGTTGGCACCTCTCCCTCTAATTCTGCCACGACTGCAACATAGCCTTCCGGTGTGATCAAGATCCCTTCTTCGATTCCGTAAGCCATTTTTTGATGCTTGGCTGTAAGTCTAAAAGCATCTTCAGAGAGCGATTTGAAATCGATATTTTCCCCATCAATCTTTTTGTAAGTGAGATGAACTTTTGCTCCAAAATCAGCATAATTCAAGTTAATCCAGGTATCCTCTTTCAGGTTAAATGAGTCTTTTTCTACTTGAGAGGATTCGGAATAATCTAGTGTATAAGGATAGCCATCGGTCAACTTCAAAAATGCATGGGCTGGCAAATCAATTCGATTATACCCTTGCGGTTTTGGCAAGAAATTCTGCTCACATGAAGCAAACAATAGAAGACACAAAACAAGTGAAAAAGCTTTTCTCATGATTTAAAATTAGACAATCGATTTGATTTCAATTGAGAAAAGTGGATTTTTAACATTATAGAGGTGTCCGCTTAACATCATATCATATTTGAGATATACATTTTATCTGC
>JAFMBQ010000071.1 GCA_017858365.1 Algoriphagus sp.
CCTAAACCTTTCCCCATACACTCCTCCCGGAAGTCCAGGACCGCAGCCGATAATCATGCAGATTTCGGAGCCTGAACTTAGGTTTAACAGTTTTGAGATTCGTTTAGAATCATATCCTTCCATAGGACAGGTATCGTAGCCCACTGCTTTCATTCCTAGCATAAAAGTCATAGAGGCTAATGCGGCCGATTTATGAACTGAGATTCGAACTTCAGTCTCTCCAACTTCACGAACCATCGGTCTTTTCAAGCCCATAAAAAATGCAATTACCTTCTTGATCATAGTCCAGCCTGGGAATTTGGAGTAAAGCTTTGGTATCAGATTGCCATAATAACTTAATGCTTGCTTTTTCTTTTTTTCGGGTTGGTTTTGCGTAGCAGATTTAATGTACTCGTAATTTGCTTTAGCTCGGGATTTCCACAAGTCCCTTCGAGTCACTACTACGATCAATTCTCTTGCCGTAGTCGCCGCTTTTTGACGCATACAAAGCTCGGCCAACTTATCTTTAAGGGTTGAGGTTTCTGGTACTCTGATAAATTGATAGAGTTGGAGATTACTGCTATTAGGAGAAAGAATCGCCGCTTCAAGACATTTTTTGACTAAATCATGATCGAAAGGGATTTCCTGATCGAATAACCTAACAGACCTCCGTTCTTCTACGGTCTTGAAAAATCCTAATTCCTGTACAACTTCCATCATTTATCCTTTTATTAAATTCTAATTTTTAAACTTTTTGCAAGTTTGGTGATATTTTGGGGCTAATTTAGAAAGAATATTCAACAGCAAATTTTATGATTTTTGAATTAATCAGATTACAGTTTCTGAAAAGTTTTCGGTCGACATCATTCGCCAAAAGTGCTATGACCAATGTTTTGTTGGGCTTTTTGGTAATGGTTTTACTTTCGTATGTGTTCGGAACTGGGATTTTCCTGCCTAGGATTATTGGCACCTTAGCCGAAGGCCAAGACCCAATCGTGGTTTTGAATAGCTATTTGATTTTCTTTTTTTTGGGGGAATTCATGTACCGATATTTTCTTCAGACGCTCCCAGTTATTGAGCTGGAAAGCTTACTTCATTTACCCATTGGGAAAGCGAGAATCATCTCTATGCTTTTAATTCGGTCGTTTATTTCAGCTTTATCAGTTATTGCAATTCTGTTATTTCTTCCCTCTGCATTTCAAATTATTGCTCCTGAATATGGAAATAGTGGCGCTGTTTTTTGGATCGCAAGTATTGTTTTGACGAGCTGGGCCTTGCATTGGTTTATGTTATGGTTTAAGCAGCGATTTGAGGATGGTTTCATTGGACTTATTGGGGTATTTGCAGTTTTGATTTTAGGAGTCGGCTCGAGTTATATGGGGTGGTTAAATCTCGGAGAATTGACCAAGCCGATCTTTGACTTTGCGTTGACTAGCCCAATTCCAATGGCTGTTTTGGCTGTATTGATGATCGGTACATTTATCCTTTGTCGGAGATTTTATTTGGATAATGCCTATTTGGAAGATTTGGCTGAGGAGGATGAGATTCGATTTGTGGGTCAATCGATTGGGTTTTTCTCCCGATTTGGATTGGCAGGGGAGTTGGCTAATTTGGAGTGGAAACTTATTATTCGCCACAAAAAAAGTCGAACCATCTTGATGCTTTCATCCTTTTTCCTGCTTTATGGATTATTCTTTTATACCCAATCAGAATACCAAAGTGAAGATGGAGGGATCTCTGCAATTTTCATCTTTGTAGGAGTTTTCATTACGGGGATCTTTATGATCCAGTACGGACAGCAGTTTTTGAGTTGGAACTCAGCTAATTTTGACTTTTTTCTGAATCGAAAAGATGGGATAGAAGCACTGGTAAAAGGGAAATATCTGCTCTTTATCAGCATCTCAACAATCTGCTTTTTAGCCTCAATTCCCTATGTTTATTTTGGATGGAATATTCTATTGATTCATATCGCTACCTTCTTATTTAACATTGGTATTTTGATCCACGTGATTATTTATTTAGCCCTTTGGAAGCCAAAGCCTATGGATTTGAATAAAGGCGCGATGTTTAACTACGAAGGAGTTGGGGCAGCCCAGTTCCTGATCATCATCCCAATGATGGCCGGTCCATATTTGATTTATCTTCCATTTTCACTGCTGTTCAATGATTATGTGGGCTTGCTTGCCTTAGGGATCAGCGGGATCATCGGAATCTTTGCTTTCAAGTCCCTCAGCCAGATCAATATCAATCGCATTCAATCAAATCGTTACGAAATTTCATCTTCATTCCGTCAAGAATCATGATCCAGGTAAACCAGTTAAAAAAGCAGTACAAAGAAGCAGTTGTCTTAGATGTCGAACAGTTAAGTATCCCAAAATCCGAGTGTTTTGGATTGGTAGGAAATAATGGTGCCGGTAAGACTACACTATTTCGGATCATGCTAGATCTAGTTCGGGCTACTTCTGGTTCAGTAACTATCGACGGTCAAGATGTGAGTAAAACCGAAAACTGGAAAGCAACCACAGGTGCCTACCTTGATGAGCATATGTTATTGGCTTATCTGACGCCAGATGAATATTTCTCGACGCTTCGCAAGATTTATAGAATGTCAGATGCAGATTTGGGAGTACACTTGGATAAATTCAATGAGTTATTCAATGAGGAGATTATTGGCAAAAAGAAATACATACGAGATCTATCGAAGGGGAATCTAAAAAAAGTAGGAATAGCTGCGGCGATGATGGGTAAACCCAATGTGGTGTTTTTGGACGAGCCTTTTGAGAATCTAGATCCAAGTTCTCAGATCAGATTAAAGAAATTGATTCTTGAGGAAAAAGAAAAAGCGAGTACCACGTTTTTGATTTCAAGTCATGATTTGAATCACGTCACAGAGATTTGTGATCGGATTGTCCTCTTGGAGAAAGGAAAAATTATAAATGACCTTCGTGACAAATCTGCAATGTTGGCAGAGTTGGATGCGTATTTTACGGGTTAGCAGTATTTATCTGGACTACCAAGTTTATACTTTATTATAGAAAAATTCTAAAAGAGATTTTTAAAGAACACTCTTGCCAAAATAATAATATTAGACTGTTTAAAAAGAGATTTATCACTGCGATAAATCTCTTTTTGGTTAAAAACGATAGTAACTCGCTGATCCATTAATACAGGAGAATTTTCCCGCAAAATTTTCATCGCCTTAAAAGGGGAAATACCCAGTTTCGGAATTGAATCTCCTGTTATAGCAATTCCGATCTCTTCCTTGTTGCTCAGAATATTAACCTGATGTGTATCTGAAGAAATTTCTAAATCTGCTGTGATATGAATGGATCGAGACATTAGCTTATTTTTCGCTTGTAGAAATCTTGAGCTTCCCGCTGATTTTCCAGGTGGTAAAAGTAGTCGAATCTCCGACTTCCTTAGGAACGCCTATTGTGAAATCTTCAAAATCATAGGAAATGATAGCTCCTTTTCCAGTTAATTTTTTATAAAGGCCAATAGCTAAATCAGGCCAGGTTTGTATGCTTTCTTGTTCTTTTGTCATGCTAAATAATTGTTGATTAATTATGTTGATTTAACTGATCTAGATCATTATTGTTATAAAGTATTTATGAATTGTATCTTATTTCATTTGTTTTATAGTCCTAAATAGAAAAAGCCCTTCCAAAAATCGGAAGGGTTTTTCAAATTTATCTCCACTAGTACTGGGTGGAAATTATCAACCAATTAATAAACCTTTACCTTATTTCCAACCACCGCCTAGTGCTCTGTAAATAGTCACTTTAGCAATAAGCTGGTTCATTTTTGTGTCTATCAGATCAAATTTTGATTCCAATGCATCACGCTGAGTTAAGAGCACTTCCATGTAGTCTGCCCGGGCAGAATTAAACAGTTCATTAGAAATACTCACAGATTCAGAGAGAGCCTCCACTTGCTTGGATTGCAAGCCATAGGTATTACTCAGATTGTCTATGCTGGATAGCTGATTCATCACTTCCACATAAGCATTAATAATCGTTTGTTCGTACTTATAGATAGCTTGAATCTGTTTTGCATTGGCTGATAAGTACCGAGCTTTGATCGCATTTCGGTTGATCAATGGTGCAGTTAAGTCTCCAGCAATGGAGTATAAGATCGATTCTGGCGTCGAAATTAGATAGGCAGGATTAAAAGCATTGAATCCTAATCCCGCAGTAATACGAAGCGAAGGATAAAAATCAGCCTTTGCTACTTTTACATCGATCTTTGCAGCCTCTAGCTCTAACTCGGCCTGTCTGATATCAGGTCGATTCTCTAATAATTGAGAGGGAATTCCACTTTTGATATCAGCAGGTTTAAGCTCATTGAAAATCTCAGAATTCCTAGTGATAGGTTGGGGAAACCGGCCTGCAAGGTAGTTGAGTCTATTTTCGATTTCGAAGATCTGTTGACGGATCGGGAATTCTAAACTCTGGGTCTTGAGAACTTGAGCTTCAAATCTTCTGACGGCCAACTCCGTCACTCGTGCCGCATCTTTTTGGTATCGGACGATTTCCAAAGCATTTTTCTGGATATCGATATTCTGTTTAAGAATAGTGAGTTGGTTGTCTAGTGCAAGGAGTTCGTAGTAGGAACTTGAGATTTCTGAAATCAAATTCGTGACCATGAAATTTTTTCCTTCGACAGTCCCCAAATAGCGCATCATGGCTGATTTTTTTGCGTTTCGGAGCTTTTTCCAAATATCAACTTCCCAAGTAGCAAAGGCACCCAGGAGGTAATCTTGAAGCGGGTCGGGAAATTCTACACCAGGTTTAATATCCGTATTTGCGTCGTTGGCCCCTTGACTCGTATATCGGCCGACTTTTTCTACACCAGCAGCTCCTGTGATCCCAACAGAAGGGAGGTACTCTCCCTTCCGAATCCGGATCTCATTTTTTGCAACTTCAATCTCTTGAAGTGTGATATTTAGCTCCTGATTATTTGCAAGCGCAGTCTCTATCAGATTTTTTAGATAAGGGTCTTCGAAGTAATCTTTCCAAAGAAGTGATGCTGTTACGTCTGTCGTGTCTTTCGACTCCTTTAAATAGTTTTCAGGAGTAGCAGAGTTCGCGTCTTTTTGGATTAATTCCGGTGTTTTGCAACTTGTGACTGCCAACAACAATCCTGCTGCCAGCACGCTTATATATTTTATACTATTATGCATGATTATGGGTAAAGTCTTCTGTTAAAGGAACTTCGTCTTCGTTCTTGATAAGGTGACGGCCGTCTGCCAAGGTTGCGAAAATGTAATACAGACCTGGAACGATGATTACTCCGAAAATTGTCCCGAATAGCATTCCACCCAGTGCAGATGCCCCGATAGTTTGATTACCAATTGCACCAGCTCCTGAGGCAAGAATTAGCGGAATTAAACCTGCAATAAAGGCAAATGAGGTCATCAAAATCGGCCTGAATCTCACTCTTGCGCCTTCGATAGCAGCATCAAGAATAGAAAGACCTTCCTGTCTTTTTTGGACAGCAAACTCTACTATCAATACTGCATTTTTGCCCAAAAGCCCTATGAGCATGATTAAACCAATTTGGGCGTAGATATCATTATCTAAGCCCATCAGCTTGAGGAGCATAAATGAGCCAAAGACTCCCACTGGAAGAGATAATACCACCGCGAAAGGAATGAGGAAGCTCTCGTACTGCGCAGCTAATACGAAATACACGAAGACCAATACGATCAAGAATACATACAAGGCTTCGTTTCCTCGGTTGGATTCATCAAATGAAAGTCCTTCCCAAGCGATGTCATAACCTTTTGGCAGTGTCGATGCTGAAACTTCCCGAATAGCCTGAATGGCATCTGCTGTGGTATATCCAGGAGCTGGAAGACCACGGATGGCTGCAGAGTTGTACATGTTATATCGGGTGATTTCATTTGGACCTTGCGTTTTTTTCATGGTCATGAATGATGAGTAAGGAACCATTTCACCTGTTTCATTTTTGACGAAAAGGTTCATGACATCGGAAGGGAGTTTTCTGAATTCCGGATCTGACTGAACATATACTTTAAAGAATCTGCCAAATCGGATAAATCCTTGCTCGTAGGTACTACCAATCATGATATTGAGGTTTTCCATTGCTTTACCAATCGAAACTCCTTTTTGCATTGCCTTATCGTTATCGATTTGCAAATCATACTGAGGATAATTCGCTGCGAAAAAGGTGAACAAGCCAGCAAGTTCTTTTCGCTTACCAAGATCCTCCATGAATTGCTTGTTGATCTTGTCAAAATCTTGGTAATCTGTATTGTTGGTTTTATCCAACAAGCGCATTGAAAAACCTCCAGAGGATCCAAAACCCGGAATTGCGGGCGGTTCGAAAAACTCCACAATGGCTCCAAGTCCTTTGGACTCTTCCTCTAGCTCTTCCATGATTTCTTTTACAGAGTGATCTCGCTCTGACCAAGGTTTAAGATTTATAAGACAAGTACCGGCATTTGATCCACGACCTTCTGTCATAATCTCGTAACCTGCCAATGAGGATACAGATTCTACACCATCGATTTCTTCGCATATTTTCTGAAGTCGTTGTGCAACTTCATTTGTACGCTCTAGTGTAGCTCCCGGAGGAGTTTGAATGATCGCATAGATAGTTCCTTGATCTTCACTTGGGATAAATCCTGAAGGTAAAATTTGACTTTCAAAATAGATTCCTACACAAAACGCAGCTAAAATCCCAAAAGTCAACCACCTTCTGCTGACCATCTTTCGCAGTAATCTCACATACTTCCCTGTTAGGTTATCAAATACCCGGTTAAATCCATCCAGTGACTTTGAAAGTATATTTTTTTTCTTTGGTTTGCCATGATCATTCTTGAGTATCATGGCACAAAGTACAGGCGTAAGAGTCAGTGCAATAATTGCCGAGATCACGATCGAGCTAGCCATGGTAATCGAAAACTGTCGATAAAACGTTCCTACCGGCCCACTCATAAACGATATGGGTAAAAACACAGAAACCATGACCGCGGTGATCGCAATAATCGCCCCGCTGATCTCTCCAAGTACGCGTTTTACAGCTTGATAGGGGGTTATGTTTGGGAATTCCGCCATTTTAGCATGCACTGCTTCAACTACCACTATGGCATCATCCACCACAATACCGATGGCTAGAACAAGTGCGAATAGGGTGACTAAATTGATGGAAAGCCCAAAGAGTTGGATTACGAAAAAGGCTCCTATTAAAGAAACTGGTACTGCTAGGATGGGAATCAAAGTAGATCTCCAATCTCCCAAGAAAATAAACACCACTAACGCCACGAGAATAAATGCATCTCTAAGGGTATCAATTACTTGTTCAATTGATGCGTCTAAGAATTGAGAAACATCATAACTGATCTTGTAATCCATGCCTGGAGGAAAACTTGTTTTCATCTCCTCTAAGGTGGCTTTAACATCATCTATCACATCACTGGCATTACTACCGTAATTTTGTTTTAGAACGATCGCTGCCGAAGGATGTCCATCCAAGTTGGAATAGATGTCAAAGAATTCACTTCCAAGTTCGACTTTCGCAATATCCTTTAAGTGAATCAATTCACCCTTTGAATTGGCTCGGATGATGACCTCATTGTATTCTTCGGGGGTACTAAATCGGCCTTTATAGGTTAGTACATATTCCAGCGATTGCGCTGCAATTCCAGAACTTTGTCCGATTCTTCCTGGACGACCCACAATACTTTGATCTCCCAAAGCATCCATCACTTCTTCCACAGAAATATTATATGCCCTCATTCTGTCAGGATTCAGCCAAACTCGCATCGCATAGGTACGACTACCTAATATTTGAGAGCGGGCTACACCTTTGATCCGGTTGATCTCGGGGATCATGTTCACGTTGGCGTAGTTGTATAGAAACTTTTCATCCATGCTTTCGCTCGTGGAATAAAGGTTCACATACATCAGCATACTCGGCTGAATCGGGGTGATAATAACACCTTCACGTTGCACTAACTCTGGTAAAAGTGGCATGACTTGGTCAACCCTTGTTTTTACTCGAATTACTGCTTGATTGGGATCTGTACCCGGATCGAAAATAATATTGATCGTAGCTTCTCCTGCGCTGGTAGCATCTGTAGCCATATAGCGCATGCCTTGTACACCGTTGATTGCGTTTTCTAACGTAATCAAGGTTGATTTTACTAGAACGTCAGCACTTGATCCAGGATAGGCGATGAAAATACTTACCGTGGTGGGTGCAATCTGCGGGAACTGCGAAATTGGTAATTGCTTGATTGCAAGCAAACCTAGGAAGACGATGACAACCGATATGACTATAGCCAAAACCGGTCTCTGAATAAATTTGGTAAACATTAAATAGTATGTTTAGAGAGTGCCTTACTCAGCGTAAAGAGTCAGGTTGGATAAAGCAGCAAGTGGTTGAATAAAATCAAAGCTGATTTTTTCATTTTCTTTCACTAGGCGGAGACCATCTAAAAGAATGCGGTCGGTTTTCTCCAGTCCTGATTGAACGATATATACATGAGGTATCTCTGCCGCGATGGTTATTTCTCGAGAGTGGATTATATTGTCTTTGTCTACAATGAAAACATACTTTTTGTCCAGCACTTCGAAAGTTGCTTTTTGGGGAATCATTATGGCGTTATACATCGGAATTCTCATTTCGATATTACCAGTTTCACCATGTCGTAGCAGGCTTTTTGGATTTGGGAAAGTGGCTCTGAAGGCAATATTTCCAGTTTCATTATTGAAGTCAGCTTCTATAGTCTCCACGATTCCAGGAAATTCAAATTCTTTGCTATTTGCCATGATCAGGTGGACTTCCACCTTTTCTTCGGATTGAAGTTTTTCCCGGTAGTCTAGGTATTCCGCTTCAGGTACATTGTAATAAACCCACATTTTGCTGTTATCTGCAAAATTGGACAAGAGGTCTCCCTCATCTACTAGACTGCCTTCCCGTACTAAAAATCGATCTATAATTCCGTCAAATGGTGCTCGAATCTCTGTGAATTTTAAATGCGTTTCTGCTAACAACAATTCGGCTTTTGCCTTATCATATTTCGCTTTGTCCATCGCTAATTCATTGGGAGCGACTATTTTCCGATCAGCAAGAGATTTTGTGTTTTCGTATTCAATTCTTGTAAATTCTGCCTCTGCCTTAGCTTTTTCCATTTCAGCCTCATAGATATTAGGCATGATTTTGAAAATCATTTGACCTTTTTTGACAAATTGGCCTTCATCCACATAAATCTTCTGGAGGTAGCCTTTTTCCATGGCTCTCAGTTCGATATGCTGAATGGAATGGACTTGTGATACATAGTCTTTGGTGATTAAAGTGTCTTGAATCAGTGGACTTGTTACCAGAAATTTGGTGACTTCCTCTTTTTTTTCTTCGCCCTTGGAGTCACAGCTTGACATCCAGACTGTAGCGCATAGGCCAAGGACCATGAAAGTTTGATTTTTCATAAAATTGATTTCTTGAAAACTGGTTGATATAATTTATCGTCGCTGAAAAAAGCAGCAGGTATTCTAATGAAGTACTAAAAGGATTTAGAATTCCGAATTAGACAGAACTCTTAGTGTCAGCGAAACTGACCAAAAAATGAAAAATTAAATATTAAATACCTGAATAAGTATATGGAGCCTGAATGATTCAGAGAATAGAAATAGACTTTTTGAAAACTCTCGAAAACTAACCTTTAGGACAAAGTTTCCGAGTAAAATAAAGTTTTTAAAGTATGTGTTTTGGGCCTTTTTAAGTGAAATGAAGTAGTAGTCGTGACGAGTTTCGTCTTCAGTTTCTTGTCTTTCAATTACTATTGCTTTAGAATTCCCTTCAATTTCATGTAGCGTTGAGGTTTGAATTTGATCTACCCCACCCAAGCCAGGTGCTACTTGTAATATGGATGCTTGCGCTTGTTCTCCGTTGAATAAGACTTGGGTATTTGGTGCGACGACCTCAACAATAGGATTTGCATAACTGTATCCTGCCAAAGGCAAGAGGCAAAACAAAAGAAAGATGTGCAGTAGATACTTATACATTTCGGTACAAAGCAAGTTCCTTTTTATCAATTAACAAATAGATTTTTTTTTAAGAAATGTTAATAACCTAATGAATTATTGCTTTTGTTACTAATAGTTTAATAAATATTGTTTTTTTTTGCTGAATCAGAAAAATTGAATTGAATGTGGAGTGATTTTTTACAGTTTTTTTAAAAAATAAATTCATAAAATTTAAAAGATACTTTTAAGTTGTAATGCTGGTGAGATTCGATTTTACATTCAAAAATGAGAATATACTAAGGTTTACAGACATGATCATTTTCGACTTAAGTCGCTTAGTAGCCCTCGGCACCAATAAAGAAATAAAAAACTCCAATTCTGTTTGAAAAATGTGGGCTAAAAGTCTAGATGATTTCCAGGGTTTTTCTTTTAAACCTATCTTCAGAATTTTTCGGCTTTATTATATTCTACTTCAGTGATTTTGAATTTCGCATAGCTGAAATCCCCTTTTTCTAGTCTCCACATCACCTCAAATGCTGTGGGTATTAATACCTTGTTGAATTCCGTATACGATGAGACTTTGATTACCCAGGTTTCCAGATTTTTTTCGTCCATGTATCGTTTTGTCTCCATTTCGATAATTTCTCCTATCTCGTTGAAAGTGACTTTGAAAAATAAGGAAAGACCCTTGTAATCGTAGGTGAGTTTTGCAGTATGTGCAGCTATGGATGACCAGTGGAGTCTTTCGCTGGGTAGGAGGTTGGTCGGGTACAAAACACTTTCCCCCAACCATCGAAGGAGTTCACCTTGATCGTATTGCGCACCTTTGACATTCACAAAATTGAATAATGAAAAAAATGATACTACCAGTCTGCCCGAATCGGCAATGTACATGTCCCTTGCCACAAATAGGGATGTTGTTCCTTTCCAAATAAATCCGGGCTTCTCGGTGGTGGCGTATTGTTCTCCTTTAATATTGATCCAATCCTTGTCAATTCCAGTTTTGAATTGTCCGACATGTTTTATCCTGGCAAAGCTGATGGAGACTTGCCCTTCCTTTAAAACATGATTGAAATATTGTTGAACAGGCTCGGGAAGCTTGTCAAGTTGACTTTTGTGAAATACTTGGGTCGACCTATTTTTTGACTGTGAAAAAAGTGTTTTCACCTCTTTACTGAATACCACGGAAGCTTGTATTCTTCTAAAAAATAAAATTGTTAAAATCAGACCTATAATGGTTAAGGTGATGATCATACGGCTTATTTTAAAGGTTTGTCACATTTCGTAGATATCTTTTAAGTAGGTTATAGCTAAATAAAATTAAGGTAGATAGAGTAAGACCTTGTGATTAAGAAATTTGATTGTCCCCTTATTACCAGGATTGGATGCTTTATCAAACGACCCCGACATCGCTTGCTTGCGAACTCAAGAGCGACTACATCCTGACACAAAGCGATGTTGAGGTATAAGAAATATAATTTGGCTACTGGTGTAATTACGGATACACCTCATTTCTATTAACCCTTATCTTCATCCAGGTTATTGTGGTTATCACCTCCAAGACTGTAATAGTTGTTTTCTTCATCCTCACTGCCTACGCTTTCCTGCTGATCGTCTAGTTCTGATCCTGGTACATCTAAATCACTCCCAGACATATCATCCTCAAAATCCTTTTCATTTGCGCGGTTACCTGCTTTTTTAAGGGTCTTGGTTTTTGAAAGATCCTCTGGGTTGAGATTCATTTCTTTCTTCCCTTTGCTGTAGATATCTTCTGAAGGCGGATAAAGTGGATATCCTTCAAAATCCGAGTTGTTTTTCTTCAGGTGAGTTTTTGAGTATTCTGAGATAATCTCGGTTAAGGAATTGTAGTATTCCTTAAACCTCTTCGTCCCCAACTCCCCGGTGTCGATTCCGGGATAATCTTCAGGTATCTTAGCAATGAATTTTGATAATTCAGGGAATTCTTGATGGATTCTCACGGTGATATTAATAATATCTTGTTCTAGTTCTGCTTTCGTTTTCATGATTAGCGATTTTAGTGGACACTGTTTTTTTCTAGTTTATATTCAGTTTCATTATTGCTTCTCCCAAAGACTTAATAAAAATCGTTTGTACTAGTCTATCTCATTCTCCGGTATCTTAGTTTGTTCAAAACAAGCTAATTTATGCCTAGTTGTTTTAGTAATATTCTGTAGGGATGATTAGATCAGAAATATCAATTATATAATCTTCATGCTTTGCGAAGTAGCTGTTGCTTCTTCAACATCGTGGTTGCTATGGGTACTTCCAAACTTCCCGTAAATCGATTTTCTAAATTATAAGTGCCTTGCCCATATCGTATCATCAATAAATCAGGTATATCGCTATTTTTTACTTTCCGCCTGATGCATATTTGAAATACCTTTAAGCAATGCATCCGGGTTGAAGGAAATACTATCAATCCCACAATCAACCAGAAACTGCGAATACTCGGGGTAATCACTTGGGGCCTGACCACATAAGCCGATTTTGACTCCTGCAGCTTTTGCTTTTTCAATAGACATGCGGATCAATTGCATCACGGCCGGATCAAAAGGAGAGAAGATGTCGCTGAGTAATTCAGAATCTCGGTCGGCACCAAGGGTTAATTGGGTCAGGTCATTGGAACCAATGGAGAAGCCATCAAAATGTTTGGCAAATTCCTCAGCTTGCAAAGCATTGCTAGGAATCTCAAGCATCATATACAATTCCAAACTTTTTTTACCTCTTGCCAATCCATTCTCCTTCATGATGGCAATTACATTGGTAGCTTCTTTGATGGTTCGCACGAATGGCAGCATCAGTTTGATATTGGTAAAACCCATTTCATCCCGCACCATTTTCATCGCTTCACATTCCATCACAAAAGCATCTTTGTATAAAGGATGATAATACCGTGAAGCCCCTCTAAAGCCGATCATTGGGTTTTGTTCTTCAGGTTCAAATTGCTTTCCGCCCAGGAGATTCGCATATTCATTTGATTTGAAGTCACTCATTCTTACAATGACATCTTTAGGATAAAAAGCTGCGGCAATCGTTGCAGTAGCCTCTGCCAGTTTGTGAATGAAATAGTCTTTTTTGTCCGGATAGTGATGGGTCAGAATTTCAATTTCCTTTGTTATTGCTTTATCTTTCAGCTGATCAAAATTATGCAGGGCCATCGGGTGAATTCTGATCGAATTGTTAATAATAAATTCCATTCGCATAAGTCCCACACCATCATTTGGGAATAGTGAATACCGGAACGCCTTATCGGGATCTGCAAGGATGAGCATAATCTTCGTTTTAGGCATTTCAATTTTTGAGGTGTCAATTTCTTGCTCATCCCAAGTTCCTTTACCTTCATAGACAAAACCTGTGTCCCCTTCGGAAGTTGAGATGGTCACGACCTGACCATCCCTAATTGTTTTG
>JAFMBQ010000603.1 GCA_017858365.1 Algoriphagus sp.
GTCCCTTTTATTTTTGATACATAATTCCTTTCCTTTAAAGAACCATTTGACATCGTCATTCTCCGAATAAATATTCTCAGTAATATACCGCTTTAGTAAAACAGTTTGCGATTCACAAATATTTTCTAACTCCCTTTTTGCAATCTTATCCTCTTTGTTATCATCAATTACTTTTTGAACTTTTTCAATTTCAAAAAGTAAATTCTTAATTTCTTTAGCATTATTAAAGAAACAATATATTATCGCTTCTTCCTGGTTAAGAGATTTATTCCTTATTTCAGATATTTCAAGTTTTTCATTAAAAACCAAATTTATATAACCGTCAATTTCATCTTTAGGTGTTTTATCAATTGGAAATTCAGAAATTACAAAATCAAAATATCTTGGAGTTCCAAACTCAAATGAATATTGATTAGCAAATACTGGATTAAAACTTATGTGCTTACTTAATAATGAAGTAATATCCCCTATAGCTGAAATTTTATTCCCTGCCTCAATTATTGCTGTTTCAATGTTTAAATCAGTTCCTTCAAAAAGGATAAAACGTTTATTATGTGATCTAAATCTGACAATGTTTTTATTTTCTAGATTTTTAAGTACTGCCTGAGAATTAATTAAACCACAGGCTACCTTCAGATATCCAGTCAAAAACTCGTGATCTAACCTAGAGCCACTAGCAGAAAATATATTTAATAAGCCTATTACCTTTACCGCCTTTATATATTCATTAATTGAATTTTCAAATGTTCTTTCTACTGTCTCTATTGAAGTTCGAATTGAACACCATGCTGAGAAATCAGGATTATATTTTGACGTTAAAAATGAATAATAATTAAAAATTAGGTAATCATAGACATTAGCTACATTATAAAATGGACTTTCATTTTGGTTGAACTTTGAAAAGCCTGTGTGGTCAGTTGATTCAAGAAAAGAAAACAAAGAGCGTTCATTTTGTCCGTACCGCTGAAGAGATAGGGTCAAAGTATAAGCTGCAAGTAAATCAAGTGGAAATAATTTAAGGGCTACCTCATTTATAAGAGTGCTATTAAAATTGAAAGCTTTTGTTTTTATAATTAATTTCAGGCATTCTTCATAAATATTATTATCTATTTTTAAATTAATATTATCTGAAATATGTTCGGAAGCTAAAAATAGAAGTTGTTCCACCGGTTCATTAAAAGTAATTTCCCTAAAGCGTCCTTTTACTTTTATCCATTCCTGCTTTTGTTGATTAGTTAATGTATAAGCATAAGATTCCAAACTCTGATGAACCGTTGTTATTAAAACAATATTATGCTTGGGATTATTACAAAACTCCGCCAACTGCTGCACAAAATAAAGCTCATTTTCAGGGTTATGTTTACTTGCAAATTCCAAAAATTTACCGAACTCGTCAATTAAAATGAATAATACTTTATTTTCATTCTCTATAGAAAAATATCTATTGGAGATTTCAGAAAAAATCCTTTCATGTTTATTTTGGACATCTGAAACACTAAAAATATTTGAAAAACAATCAATTATAGATGTGAAAGAACCTATAATTTTAATGAACTCTACTTTTGGGTTTGCCAAGAAATTGGGTTCAAAAAAATGCTTTGTACCTAAAATACTTTGCTCGAAAGCGAGCAAAAATGAAGATTTTCCTGTGCCATAAGTGCCAACAACATTAAATGAGCGAATTCCCTTTTTGAAATCATTTACTATTTGGCTTACGACTTGCTTAGCATTCGGTGTCGGAATGTAGCTGAAAGACCTTTCAGAATCTCTTAGAATATTGATTGACGTTGTGAAATTATTTGTCATAGTACCTATCTAAAATTGTGAAAGGGCTTTCCTTCTTTTTGAATTGTAATTCTTTTATACCAGCATGATCTGTAAAACTTACATTGTCATATTTTTCAACAATTTCATAAATTTTATTTAAAAGTCCTTTACGAGTTAAAGCAAAAACCGAGCCTGGACTATTAAACTCAAATTCTAAAGCGTTTAAACTAATAGAATTTCCGTAACTAGGATTTTTTAAAATAGCAAAAAGAAAAATAGCGTCATTTAAATTATCTCTTTCACTATTTTCAATGTAATACTGTTCATCATTTTCTCTCTTAATAGTTTTCACAAAATCAAGTTCTGCCAATAATCCAGAATAGCTCTCTTCTATGTCCTTGCTATCAAGATTATTTTTATAAAGGTTTGTAAAAACCATAAAATCTTTAGAAATTGTATTCTCATTAAAAGGAAAGTCTCTTTTTAATTCGCTAGTCCTTTTAATGTAGTTAATGAAGATTTCTTTATTAAAAAAAAGCTTCTCCTTTCGAAATTCGTTTATTATAATATTGTAGATTGAAGCGTAATTGGAAACTACAAGCTGATAATGTAATAACCACAAGCTAGCATCATCCTCTAGGTAAGGATCGTAGCCATTCAAATTATTAAGTAATTTGTCTCCAAATTTAGTGACATTATCTTTGGCATCAATTATTCTGAAAGCTTTTAGCCAGAATCTAATAGCTGAAACCATGTTTTTACCAACTCCTAATTTAATGACAGCATTCTCACTATTAAAATTATTTCCACCTTTAACGTAGTCATAACCCTTTTTCAGCCACAATTTTCGACAATGAAAAGAATCATGACCTGAAAATATGAACTTCCTATATTCCACTTGTTCCAAAACCATTTATCTCTTTTTAATTTCTTTTCTAGGAAAACTCAATGTAATGAATAATTTAGACTATGCCAAAAATAAAATCATTTAACTCAAAAGTTTTTTCATGAACACTATATATATGCATTCCTTAAAAACCGCAACTTTATTTATTTCGAATGTATGATTGCATATTTGTTGAAATAAAATAT
>JAFMBQ010000604.1 GCA_017858365.1 Algoriphagus sp.
TCATTATGAGTATCTTCAGCAAACTATTCGAAAAAAAGGCTCCCGCATTGGTTGAGCCACAATCACAAACTGCCACTGATAAGGCCACTTTGGTTCCCTCCATTGATAAGTCTCTTTTCACGGAAGACCGGCACCCCAGCGAGCTTTTCCCTACAGTGGAATCCACCTCCCAATCCAAATCCAGAAAAAGCATTCTGGAAGACCTCAAATCAAAGGACTACCATGCCATGGGTATGAGGGACGGATATGATGACCACAATTTTGAAACCATGGATCAACATGTGAATTTGATTTCATGTGATTTCAGAGAGGTGTATTCCCTGGCCATCCAGGAACTTGATGAGCAACTTTTGAATATCGAGCGAACTTTAGTTCCTCAGTTTGAAGAACAAATGCCTTATGAATACCGAGAGGTGAAGCTTCAAAAAGAAAAACTGGAAGAGCAAAAACGCGATCTCAAGCAGCAGTATGATCTTGCCACCTTGGGAGAGGGATATATTGAGAAATCAGTAGAGCAATATAAGGTTGGATTTCGGAAGGGCTTTAACCAGTGGAAAGAGGAGAAATTGATGTTCCAAGCTTTTAACACTTTGTAATCATGCTACTCAAATTCTTTTCTGGTTTATTCGGCTATAACTACGAGGTAGTAAGAAGCCAATCCACAGTCAGCAAACAGAAGATCATCACTCTTGGCACTTTAATGCTGATTCCAGTTTCCCTTTGGACCATCTCAGGATTTTTCATTGGATACGAACTTCTTGGAGCAGGGCTTGTCAAATCATTACTAGGAGGGCTGTTCGTCGGTGTCCTTATTCTAATCATTGATAAAAGTTTTCTTGCAACCCCTAAAGAAAGTGTAAGCAAATGGCTAAAGGGTTTCAGAGTGGTCTTTGCAGTGATTGCAACCATTCTAGGTTCAGTTGCACTAGATCTTATGTTTTTTGGAGGCGATTTGGAAGAATACCGGGAAAAACAGTCAACAGAAATTCAGAAGGATAAGACTAAAGAGTACTTAGAAGATAACAGTCACCATATCGCTGAACTCAATAATTCTGTTTCTCAACAAAAAGCTATAACAGAAGCCTCCAAAATAGATTGGAAAAATGAGGCTGACGGAACTGGTGGTTCAGGAAACGCAGGTATTGATAAAATTGCACTTCTGAAAGAAGGAATTTACAATTCTGAATCGACCAAATTGGCTCAGATGGAAGAGACCCTAATTTCATCGAAACAGAGTCTTACTCAGGAAGCTATTTTATATGGACAAAAAATGGCCACCAAAAGAAGTGATGCACTCTTAAGTAAAGTAACTGATTTGCATGACTTTATTCTAAGTAGTGGTTTGAGCATGTTCTTTTATGGATTGTTTTTCATAGCCGTCTTTTCCCTTGAAATCTTCTTTTTAATCACAAAATCCTCTACGGCCGATTCACTATTTGAAAAGATGCTTTATGCTGAAGAAAAAATTGGTGAGAGAAGACTTCAAACGATTATGGCCCAAAGGGAGGAAATCCTTCGTCAAGATGGGCTTCTTGGGTCCCGTGCAGATAGAATCCGTCAACTAGCCAATACTCAAAATTATCTCCAAAAAATCGGTTGAACCGATTCTATAATTAAAAACTAATCCATAGCGATGAAAAATCTATTCAAAAAACTTCTCAATAAGAAAGAAACTATGAAAAACGAAGATAAACGAAAGCCGCAAGAGACCCAGAACCAAATTGGGGCATCAAAAAAGAAAACGTATTATCACCTGGTTCTGGACAGAAGCGGAAGCATGAATTCCTGCTGGCAAGAAGCAACCCAGGTGATCAACCGACAAATAAAATATCTAACTAGAATCCAAGCCGAAAATCCGGATACTGCCATCATCTTTTCCTTGTGTGCATTTAATCAGGTTCTCCGGTTTTCTGAAGAACTGATGAATGTTGAAACCGCTAAAATTGATTGGACGACCATTTTTCCTGATGGGATGACTGCATTATTTGATGCGATTGGTAAAAGTATTGAATTCGTTAAGGAAAAGGCCGAGGAAGGATTAAATGAAAATGATTCCGATGTGGTGATGCTGGTACTTACCGATGGCCATGAAAATGCGTCCAAAACTCACTCTGGTATGAATGTGAAAGAAATGATCCAGGCCTGTGAACGCTCGGAAAAGTGGAATTTTCTCTTTTTGGGGGCCGGTTTGGATGTTTCTGAGGTTACTCGAGATCTAGACCGAGGTAATAAAAATTCGATGAGTTTTGAGAAAGCCAAGTTGGCATCAGCAATGGGAATGGTCAGCGAGGAACTCAATGAATTTGTGAAATCCAAAAACACAGGGAACAAGAAGCGGAATTTCTTTGATGATGGAGATTTAAGCTTTTAAGAATATAATCTAATTGTTATACTATCAAAGAAAATAATCTGTCCACCTCCATTTATTAAATGATAAGATTTCTCAATTCGTATTAAATTATGGACCCTCGAAAAAAATTATTCTTAACACTAATTATTCTAATCTCCATAATTATAGCCTTTCGAGGAAGAATATTTAGGAATCTTATTGACTACGAAACTTCTGGGTTCCGTAAAAATCATCCAATTTCTAATGTCAAACTGAAAAATGAAATAGACAATAGGTTGGTGGGTTTAACAAATCCAGACATTGAGGAAATTTTAAAGATAAGCCAATCTTTAACCTCTGCTACACTTCATTTTAAATTTGATAAAACTGAAATCAACCCAAATAGACTTATTTATAGCAAAAATTCCCATTGCGTTGGATATTCTTCATTCTTAACGACTACTTGCAATTATATACTTAATAAATATAACTTAAATC
>JAFMBQ010000605.1 GCA_017858365.1 Algoriphagus sp.
TTCTAATCATTTTGGCTTCCTGTGATCCTGACAGTAGGAAGGGAGTCGATGAGGAAAAATTTGCCAGTCATTGGTATCAGGGGAAAGCTGAAATCAATGTTTTTGACCTAAAGCAAATGAGATATGGTGAATCTCGTCAAGGGAAAGCGGTAATGATTTTTGTTACAGAGGATTTTTCTAAGAGACGACAAGTAAAATTAGATGATCCAAGCGGAGCCGGAGCAGATGTTCAAAAGGTGCTAAAGCTCAATATGACTCGTGAGTTCGTTACAGGCGTTTACCCTTATCATACCATGCTTTCGGTTTTTACGCCGGTTTATGAGGAACTCAAATCCCCAAAGCTAGTTACTTCAGTCACTGAATGGTGCGGACAATCCTTCATTCAACTCAACTGGAAAAACAATGCTTATCAGGCGCAGATCTTTTCCTACTTTGAAGCTGAAGGGGATCAAAGTGTTAAAGTGAAAGCACAGCCAGAAGATGAATTATTTAACCTGATTCGCCTAAACCCTGATCTTATTCGAACTGGTGAAAGACAACTTATCCCTAGTTTGATTTACCAACGGTTTTCGCATACCCCACTTCAAGGGGAGGATGCTGTAATCAGTAAACGGAAGTTTGGCTCAGCTCAGGCTGAGGTCGAGGTCATTTATCCTGACTTGGGGAGAACTTTGATTATTAGACACCTTAATTCCTTTCCTTATGAGATTATTTCCTGGGAAGAAACCCAGCTGAAGGAGGATGGGACAAAAGAAATCACTTCGGCAGTCCGCAGCAAAGTATCCATGCTGGATTATTGGAATAAAAATACTAATGCAGATGAAGGACTTAGGCAAAATCTAGGCTTTTGAACTCAAATTCCCGTATCGGCTCACTAGTGCTTGTTTGGCTTTTGATGCTGATTGGGATAGATTATCTAGCTTATTTTCCTGAAAGAGCGGATTTTGAGTTAATATTTCCTGTTTTTGCAGGACTATTTTTTTGCTTGCTACTTTTTAAATTTTGGGTCAAAGAATTTGGATGGACTTGGGTTTTTGTGGGAGGAATAGTTCTCCGCCTTAGCTTGCTTTTAGTCACTCCCTTCTGGTCCGAAGATTACGTTCGGTTTCTTTGGGATGGGGAATTAGTACGAATGGGTTTTAATCCTTACCTCGATTTACCTGCCGACTTTCTTCAACTTCTCGGTGACGCACAGAATACCTATTTGGCTAATCTGCTCGATTTGATGAATTCCCCAAATTACTTTTCAGTCTATCCACCTCTAAATCAAGGAATCTTTTACCTCGCTGCTCTAGGCGCTAATATGGATCCTTGGCAAGGAATAGTAGCACTTCGAATTCTAATTATTCTAGGCGAGATCGGCGTGTTTTTCCTATTGAAAAAGCTCTTTCAGGTATTTTCTATTCCATCTAATCAATTGGTTTTCTATTGGTTGAATCCGTTGGTGATTCTGGAATTAACTGGAAATCTACATTTTGAGGGATTTGTCTTGCTTTCGCTACTTTTGGCAGTTTATTTACTTTGGCAGTCTAGATTTGCTGGAGCTGGATTCTTTTGGGGAATTGCAATTGGGATCAAACTGCTTCCGCTTATGCTCGTTCCAGCGATTTTAGCTTTTGCCAGAACTCGTAAATCGATTGGTTTTTGGATCGCATCTTTTGTTGCGATTCTGATCAGTTTTTCTTGGCTATTGATCGGGGATTCTTGGATGAATTTCTTACAAAGCCTCCGACTCTATCAGGGCAAATTTGAATTCAATGCATCCATCTATTACCTACTTCGGGAAGTCGGTTTTTGGATCAAAGGCTACAATACTATAGCTACACTTTCAAAAATTCTAAGTGGGGTTACATTGGTTTCTATCCTTTTTTTCGCTTGGAAAAGAAAACCGAAATCACTACCTGAGCTGGTTGATTTATGGGCATTGATTTACCTGATATATTTGGTTTTGCAGCCGGTAGTTCACCCATGGTATATTCTCCCAGCTTTAGGTTTAAGCTTGTTGACAGAGCGAAAAGTATTCTTGATTTGGAGTTTTGCTGCTATTTTCTCCTATCAAGCCTATGGGAATTCGGATTTTCGTGAGCAACCACTTTTCCTCTTTTTGGAATATGGTTTGGTTGGTGTTGGAATTTATCTGGATTATTTTAGAAGAAAAAGAAACTCTAATTTGCAGCTATGAATACGAAAAACATTCTTTTTATTCTCCTGATTTTCCTTTTGGCGAGTTGTGCCCCTAGTTCTGAAAAACAAGCAATAGAACTTTTGCAGAAGAGTATCAAAGCCCATGAGACTTCAAACTCATGGGGGAATCTGCAAGCTATCAAATTCAGAAAGTGGACTCGACTGCTCAATGAAAACGGGGAAGTGGAATCTGAAACTGACCAATTTAATGAGTTCCGATTGTCCCCATTTTTTGAAGGTAAAATTAGCTGGGAAGTAGATAGTATCGCTCATGTTTCCACCTGGGACGGTTCAATGATGCGCTACACCATGGGAGGAAATGAAGTGAAAAACCCCGATTTCTTAGCCCAAAAGAAGAAAGATTTGGATGCGGCCTTTTATGCACTTGCTCAACCTTGGAAATTACTTGACGAAGGTCCCAAACTCAGGTATGAGGGTCAAAAGACACTCGAAAACGGAACGTTGGTGGAGGTCATTGCCGTTGACTATGGAGCTGATGCGGATCAATGGTGGTACTATTTTGACCCAAAAAGTTTTCTGATGATTGGAAATGAAGTGCAGCTCAAGGATCATCGAAGCCTGATTTATGATCTATCCTATGACGATTCTTCCGGACTGCTACTGCATGGAACGAGGGAGAG
>JAFMBQ010000606.1 GCA_017858365.1 Algoriphagus sp.
ATTTGATATTGAGGTCATTAAGTTTCTAGAGGGTAAGTACGAAATTGATTTTGAAATTGGAAAAGAGTTTTTTCAGCATTTCGAAGACAATGAACTACTTGATGAGGGCATCTTGACTGTAAGAGTCTTGATGGACAAAGGAGCAAATCTGATAGAAATGAATTTTCTGATTACAGGAGAAGTGAAACTCACTTGTGATCGTAGTCTCGAAGAGTATTTTGAGCACTTGGAAATCACCGAAAAAATTCTCTTTAAATACGGAGAGGTCGAAGAAGAGGTTAATGAAGAGGTTTACATAATAACGCGGGATACTTCTAAAATTAACGTCGCTCAGTTTATTTATGAGTTTATTTTGCTTGGTCTTCCTGCAAAAAAAATTCATCCTGATCACCGAACTGAATTTGACGAAGAGGATTTTGAAGCAGAAGGCACCTACGCTTACATTGATGGAGATTATGATAACGATTCTGATGAAGAATCGTCAGCTGATCAAGATCAAAAAGAAGAAATTGCAGATCCCAGATGGGAATTATTGAAAAAGTTAAAAAACAAGGAACAATCATAAACCACATATAAAATGGCACATCCTAAACGAAAAATTTCGAAAACCAGAAGAGATAAAAGAAGAACGCATTACAAGCTTGAGGCTCCAGGGCTAGCTAAATGTCAGACTACTGGTGAAATGCATTTACCTCACAGAGCTTTCTGGCTTGACGGTAAGCTTTACTACAAAGGTCAAGTAATCATCGAGAAGGAGATTTTAGCCTAATCAACAATTACCACTGACTACAAAAATCCATTCGAATCTATCGAGTGGATTTTTTTTTGACATGCCGGAAAGCTTTCCTATTTAATTTTTAATTAAGGAACTGTTACCAAATTGTTTTGGTGGTGACTGACAATTATAATATTTTTGCCTTCCTTACAGGATAGAGTACGTTCCTAAAACCTAATTTAAATTGAATCTTGCTTAATATCAATTTAACATAAAACCTCCAAAATGGACAAAATCAGAGCCATGATTACCGGAATCCAAGGATATGTTCCGGATTACGTCTTGACCAATAAAGAACTTGAAAAGCTAGTAGAAACAAATGATGAATGGATTTTCTCCAGAACTGGCATTAGAGAACGAAGAATTTTAAAGGGAGAAGATCAAGGAAGCTCCGTCATGGGCGCAGCCGCAGTAAAGGGTCTTCTTGAAAAAACCGGCACTGATCCTTTGGATATTGACTTGATCATTTGCGCTACGGTAACCCCTGACATGCCATTTCCAGCTACTGGGAATATTATCGCAGATAAAGTTGGTGCAAAAAATAGCTACAGTTTCGATGTAGCTGCCGCTTGCTCAGGTTTCCTTTTTGCTTTAAATATGGGTAGCCAGTATATCCAAACCGGAACCCATAAAAAAGTAATCATCGTGGGCGTAGATAAAATGTCCTCTATAGTCGATTACACAGACAGAACTACTTGCATCCTATTTGGTGATGGCGCTGGAGCTGTTTTGCTGGAGCCTACCACAGAAGAGTTTGGGATTATGGACACCATTCTGAAATCTGATGGTTCCGGAGCTCCTTATCTACATATGAAAGCCGGAGGAAGTGCAAGACCTGCCACAGTCGATTCTGTCATGGCAAAAGAACATTTTGCCTATCAGGAGGGTGCTACAGTGTTTAAGTTTGCAGTCACCAACATGGCAGACGTTAGCGCTCAAGTAATGGAGCGAAATGGACTGAAAGGTGATGACGTGGCATGGCTAGTTCCACATCAAGCAAACAAGCGTATCATTGATGCGACAGCTAGTCGAATGGGAATCGGCCAAGATAAAGTCATGATGAACATTGAGAAATACGGAAACACCACTGCTGCCACTATCCCATTATGTCTTTGGGATTATGAGAAGCAATTGAAAAAAGGTGACAACTTAATATTGGCAGCATTCGGTGGAGGCTTCACTTGGGGAGCTATTTATTTGAAATGGGCCTATGATCCAACATAAAATTTAGATTAAGCAAAATAATTATGGCAAGTACTGCAGATTTTAAAAACGGACTATGCCTGGTGATGAACAATGATATTTTCACAATTGTAGAATTTCAGCATGTTAAACCAGGTAAAGGAGCAGCATTCGTAAGAACAAAAATGAAAGGATTGACCAGCGGTAAAACTTTGGAAAAAACTTTCAACGCAGGAGAAAAAGTAGAAACTGCACGTGTAGAAAAGCGCCCTCATCAATTTTTATACAAAGACGATTTTGGCTACAACTTCATGGATACTAATACGTTCGAGCAGATTTCTATTGAAGAAAAATTGATTGAACGATATGATTTATTAAAAGACGGTCAGTTAGTAGATATCTTGATTCATGATGAAACAGAGACTCCACTTTCGGTAGAGCTCCCTCCATTTGTAGAGTTGATGATCACTTACACTGAGCCCGGTATCAAAGGTGATACTGCAACCAATGCCACTAAACCAGCGACATTAGAAACTGGAGCAATCGTAATGGTCCCACTATTTGTGGAGCAGGACATCATGATCAAGGTGGATACAAGAGATAAATCCTACTCCGAAAGAGTAAAATAAGTTCGGAAAAGCCTTTTGATTTCCTTAAATTTCTTGGCTTTTACGTTTTTAAACCCAACCTACAATTTGCCCTGCGCAAACAAAAAATCCAACTTATGAAAGCAAAAGAGATTCAGGAACTAATCGATTATATTTCAAATTCGGGCCTCGCTGAGGTCAAAATCAAAACAGACGAGTTTGAACTTTCTATAAAAAAATATGCGGACCAGTCTGGTACTCGCTATGTAG
>JAFMBQ010000607.1 GCA_017858365.1 Algoriphagus sp.
AAATATCGTAATCTTAGTTTAACCATCACCCACTAAAATTCATATAGAGCCAAATAGTTTTATTGAAAGCTTAATTAGTTTAAAATGATGCTACCTATTTTTCAAGATTTCCTATCCTTCCTAAAGGATCCCAAACAGGCGATTTCATATACTCAAATAAGCCCCAAGGATTTTATCCTTTTACTATTTGGTGCTTTGATTTTCATTATTCCTAGTGCGTTACTGATGGATCTGGCAGGCTTGGACCAGTTTGACTCGATTCTAGAGGATTTGATGAAAGACAATAAATGGCTAGTTGCTGTTTTGGGAGTTTTTCTTGCGCCAATTTTGGAGGAGCCTATTTTTCGACTTCATTTGAATTTAAAAAAATCTTCAATTTGGTGGGGAATTGGGCTTTCCGTTTTCCTGATTAGCGAGCAATGGTATTTGGCATTGGGTTTTGTTGCCTACCTGATCTATCTATTGGTTCGGATATCAAATAATGAAATTCCAGATCTGAAGTTTGTGGTTTATAGCTCTGCGGTATTCTTTGGATTAGTTCATCTAGGTAATTATTCAAATTTCAATTTTGCTGCTCATTTTTACTGGATTCCGTTCTTGGTTGGAATACAGTTTTTCGTGGGATTAATTCTGAGCTTTATTCGATTAAATCACGGAATCCGAACCGCTGTGCTATTTCATGGAGTCTATAATGCTGTCCTGATTATTCCTTATGTGTATTTCTATGAGGGTTGAATTGCACTCATCGAAACCATAAAAATCCTTTTAAATTAAAAACCATGAAAGTTTTCTCGAAGAGTCTTATTTGGAAATTTCCCATCACATATCTCCTGATACTAGGAATAGTCTTCTTTCTAGATGTACGAGTTTTTGGAAGGAAGGAAGCTGCTTTCTGGAATGAATTTTACTGGGAAAAAGCCATTGTATTGATCTTTTGTACATTTATTGGAGTGTTTGTGGCTGAATTTATTCGATTAAAAAAACAAGGCAAGGAAACCCCGAAACCTAACTGATTTTATGAAATTTCAAACCTAAAATAGAAATTAAAAAATTTGGTTTAGGATTACTATGGTTAATGATTCTAGTGCTTTTGCCAATGGATGGTATGTTTTACTTTTCACTGATGAATCCCATACTTTTCGTGATCTGAGTATTTTTGAAACCACCAAAACCCCAGAAGGGCTTGCTTACTTTGCCTCAGCAGGCCTATTATATTTTACCTTAAGAAAGGAAAATAAGTAGAACAAAACCCAAATTCCTGTTTCGCTATTCTCTTAGTTTTTAACACCACTGCGGTGAGAAAGAATAGAAATTCTTTCTGAGATAATTTTTCCAGAGATATTATTTATTTCCCCTGCTGATCTACACCAGTCATCTCCCAATGTCCTAAAGAAATCGGGATACTACCGATGCTGTTCAATTGATCAAAGAAGTCTTTCAGTTTAAATTCATTGCCTTTTTCCTCTTGAATCCGAGCATAGTCAGCCATTGCATTTTCGAGCAAATACTTCCCCGTGATGTAGCTGCTTCCATATCCAGGTTGTCTCATATAAAGATGTTGTTCAAATAAGAGCAACTCTTTCTCCGTCTTCATCCAGCCTCTTGGCGTATAATCTGAATGGATTCCTCCAGCTTCAACCATGGTCATTTCATTGGCTTGTGCATAGAGCGAACCCAAACCTCTAGCTGCTCGCTGTGCAATCATGATGTAAACGATTTCTCTGGATCTCGGCGAATCTTCGTACAATCCCGCATCCATGAAGATTTCTTCCACTGCTGTGGCCGTGCCTTCATTTCGAGAGTCCCAGATATTATAAAGCAATGGTTCCCTGCGAATCTCGCTCGAATGAGGCTCATTATCCATTCTTGCCAATTCAAACCAGTGATAAAAATGCGAGTACAAAGGGCGAGGGTCTATATGCATCCCAATGGTAAAGAAGTTTCGCTTTTCTTTTGGGATAAATGTGCCCATATGAACGAGCAAGGCAGGTTCGAAATAGTCTTTCACGGTGACTATTTCCTTTTCACGGAGAAAACTCATTAAGCTATTTACACCCTCTTCACTCAGTTTAGCAAAGTCTTCTGGAGAATTCGCTTCGGGAAGTGGAGGTAAATTCCGATTTCGGTGCTCCTCCAATTTTAGAGAAGCCCATGCACGAGCCAATTCCCGCTTCAAAATCATCACTTCATCTTCCCAAGTCAAAGGGACTAAATGTACGTTTTGGAGATACCAGGTATAGTTTTCCTTTCCAATACCTGATTCTCCCGTCTTCGAAGGAGCTTCTTTTTCCAGCCAAGCCACAAATTCTGCAGTGGAGTTTTTTGCATCCGTAATCAAGTTGACCAATTCAGCATCTTCAGCAATTCCCGGTAGAATAAGCATATTCTGAAGATCTGAGATTTGCTGAGCGATGCTAGGAATGCCAGCCGCCCAGAGTTCTTTGGCATTGCCACTTAGATTTGATTCGGCTTGTTTATGGAGAGCGGGGATGGACTGGAGCTCTTTTATAAATTTGGTTCGCCTTTCAGCAGTCAAAGGAAAGGTGTATTGCCAAAGCTCCAAAATCCCATGATGGGTAGGGCCTTCATGCGCCGGGACATCACTTCGCTCCATCCAGATTGAAGTATAATAGGCTGGATCCCGCTCCCAAGGTTTGAGGATGCGATGGTTGAAATCATAACCATTCATTTCTGCCCAGACTATTCGATAGTCCACTAGCTCGGCAATGCTCCAACCGGCAGTATCCATTTCCATGAGATGCCCTTGAAGACGCTTAAATTCAGGGAGACGTTTTTCAAAAGTCGCT
>JAFMBQ010000608.1 GCA_017858365.1 Algoriphagus sp.
AAAGATCAAGTGCCTGCAATAATTCTGTAACGTGCCCACCACCAGCACCTAATAACACACGCTGCACGATATTACTGGATGCAACCTCATTTAACAAGCCGATATTTGTTAGGTCAGTCCCATGAAG
Organism: Algoriphagus sp.; assembly: GCA_017858365.1. GTDB lineage: Bacteria > Bacteroidota > Bacteroidia > Cytophagales > Cyclobacteriaceae > Algoriphagus. The sequence continues at coordinate 128 of JAFMBQ010000608.1, forward strand.
TTTAACAGTGGTAACACCAATCCGCTCTGCTAAGTGCAAGCTTTTGATACCAAAAATATCAAGATTCAACTCCACGCCCAACTCCTTTGCATAACTAGCCAAATCTTCCCAAACCTCATCAGGCATTTCGAGAGATTTGAAAAGGTTGTAATATTTATAGTCCGGTGTGGCAAGTTCATCTGCATATACAAGTTGATATTTTACTGCATCTGCTTTAGCAGATGCTGCCGCCTTCATCATTAATCGTGCTTGTTCTGGCTTTCCTTCAAATCCTTGAGCTACTTCTGCGATGATGTAAATTTTATTCTTCATGTGTAAGAGTTAAATTGATATGTTATAATATCCATACGTCATATAAATTAATCAAACGAAGTCAAACATTCGTTTAATGAAGATTTATATTAATTGAAAGGGTATATAATAAGTTTAAGATAATGGAACTACTGCTTAAACTTATCTAAAAGGTACACACTAAGCAATTACCTATTTATTTTAGACTTTTTTGCTTGTTTCGTTTACTCCAATCTTCCCTTCTCAATTGCGTCAACACTAAATCAACATAAATTCCATCGCTGAATATAAAGTCAGTTAGACGTCCAGCATCAACAAATCCAAACATTTTTTCAAGTTTAGGAGTAAAGGGATTTGTGGAAATGTGTGCACTTCTGAGATTGATCAGATTTAACCGATTGAAGGCTATCTGTATTAATAATGACAGAGTTTCAACTGCATAGGCCCCATTTCTAAATTCCTTCTCGCCAATTATCAATGCTATGTCTGCAAACTTGTGGAACCAATTTATTGAACTTAGATTACAAACACCAATATGCTTATCCGTTTCTATATCACAAATACTTAAAACCAAACGATTTTTATCTTCCTTGGAAGAATTAAAAAACGCTAGTTGAGTTTCTTTGGTGTTAGGCCAATATCTGTCAGAAAGATATCTAGTTATTTCTGGATCACTTAACCATTGGTACCAATTGCCGAAAACGTCTTCCTCGACTGGAGCCCTTAAGTAGATTTTCTTTCCTATTGCGTATGGATTAACCATGTTTGAGACTAATTTAGTTTTTCTGTAATTATCGCTGATATGAGTTTAAAATTAAGCAAATCAGTCATCTCGTCATCCGTAAATTGAATCCCAAACTCTTCCTCCAAAGCCACAATAAGATTCATGTGTCTTAATGAATCCCAATTAGTAACCACACCAGGTTCAGCATCTTCAGATATTTGATCTGTTTCAATTTCAAAAACAACTGCCATAACATTGCGAATTTTATCGTTTACCTGAATCATAAATTAGTCTATTTTAATATATGGTAAATTGTTCATTTTGTAATGATCCGTCTCAATGAAGTATTTTTTCATACCGCTTTCAGAAAAAATAAGATTTAAGCCCAGTTTGTCATAGAATGATTCAACTTGCTTGTTCTTGGCTGTGAGGCAAAATAACCCATGAATAATTCTTATGTCTTTCTTTCTTAAAAAATCAACTAGCTGATCAAAGAATGAAAACTCGATATTCCTTCCAATTACTCTACAACTCAAAAGTAAGTTTTCGATTTTTGCCTCTCTTCCACTCAATTCAACTATCACCATTCCAGTAATCCCATAGTCCCCATAAGAATCTTTAACTTGAATTAGACCAATCTCGTACTTTGGATCATTCAGAATCCTCTCAATGTCTGCTTCTGTATATCTTTGAGTTGTTAAATTAAATTGATTAGTTTTCTGAGTCAATTGCGCTGCTCTAGGAACAGAAATTTCCTCATTCCATAAAAGTTTCATACATAGACCCAACGACGTTAAATAATCATCGATTGTATCAAATTTAGTTTGTAACTCCTTTCGCTGGCTCTCCTGTAAATACATTGCTGTTTTACTTTTATCTTCATCAGTGGATGAGAGGGAAAAAAATAAGGATTTTAATTGCTTTATGATTATGGGGTATTCAGACAAATTAGTCGGTACTTGTATTGCCTCAACTTCTGGCAGCTCCTTCTTTATTAATCCAATCTCGAAACTTGAATCATCAACAAATACAAAACTATCTAACCCTAAATTAAGCTCTTTGGCCATTTCTATCAAATTACTTGCTTTGTCATTCCAATTTATTTTTTTTGATACTATATCACGTTCCGTAATAAGTATATCAGAATGTCCTCTAAGTACATTAATAACATCTTCTTCATTGTTTTTACTACACAGAGCTAACAAAACTCCATCGTTTTTCATTCCTAATAAAAGTATTTGCACTTCTTTGAAAATCTTCCCCTTATTTGTTGCATCACTCATTAATAAGCCACTTTCACCGTCTTCTCCGATAATTCCTCCCCATAATGTGTTATCACAGTCCATAACCAAAACTTTTTTAGATTTTCCAGTTGATGATAAAAAGGCTGGTCGAATAGCCTCTGAATACTTTCTAAAAAAATCGACAGAATACAATGATTTTGCTGTTTGAAACTGCCTAATATCTCTGGACTGATCAATACCAAGAATAGCAAATATTGACTCAATATTTACTATTAACTGATTACCAGATACGCCTGATTTAAGAATATTATTAAAGTAATCGGCCAATTTCTGAAGCGGTCCATATGTAATTGGGTTATTATCTAAGATTGTAGCTGAAAATGAATTAATCAAAACCAATGGGACATTCTTAAGATTT
>JAFMBQ010000072.1 GCA_017858365.1 Algoriphagus sp.
TTCGTTTTCAGCCTGTAATTCTAATCCATATTGGAAGACTTGCCCGATGATAAAAATGATAATTCCGAAGAAGATAAATTCCGCAGAACCATAGAGGTATTCTGCCAGGTAGCCAACGGCTGGACTATTCCCCAGCAACCAACCTACATAGGCTCTGACCAAAAGATTGACAAAACCAATTGAAATTGCCACGGCACTAATTAGCCGAATCAATTTTGCTATTTCTGTACTAAATGGTTTTTTGAGGTTTAAAGTCAAGAAAATCTTCAGGACCAAATACGCTAAAAAAGCCCTCGCAGCAGAAAGGACGATCAATGAACTCACCATCAAGCTATAGTGGGCACTGTCTCGCTCAAGAAGTTGGGAAAGATCCAATCCCATATATAAATCGGCTGCTGCATTTGGATTTATAGAAAGGCTCACAAAAAAGGAATAAGCGATCGCTCCGGTTTTAATGCAGGCGCCGATAAATAAGATCCAGATAAGGGCCTTCATGGCAAATAGAATTTTTTCCGTTCTGGTTTTAGTTTTTTTGTTCATTTGAGTATTGATTAGAGCTAATAACGCATCAAATATCAATACTTATTTATTGATAAACAATAATTTTTATTGATAAACAATAAATTATTTTTTAACCCATTAAAAATATCGAACTCCGAATCCTGAATAATGAAGGATGAAGTTTTGGCAACTAACTACTGTACTTCAATAATTTTTCCCGAATCAACTTATACCCACCTTCCGCCATATCCCAAGGCTCGGAAAAGTTTCTCCACACCCCGATAGAGTTGGCAAAATCAGGATCATTCCGGGTAAAGCCTTCAATAGTCAGCCAGCCTTTGTAACCTACTTTGGCAAGAGCAGAAAAAGTCTCATCGAAATTCACATGACCCGAACCGGGAGTGCCTCTGTCATTTTCTGAAATATGAAAATGTCCTAATCTGGGAGCGATGAACTCAATCGCTTTACCCATTTTCTTCTCTTCCATATTGGCATGATGGGTATCAAACATGGCCTGAACATTGGAGTGATTGACCTTTGCAAGCAAATAATCCAGCTGCTCCATCGTATTGCAGAGGTAGCATTCGAAGCGATTGAGTGCTTCCGGAGTCATCAGAATCCCGAGTTTTTGTGCATAATCTGCCGTTTCATTCAGGACTTCGGCTGACCAATTGTATTCGTCTTCCAACGGAGCACGAGATGCAAAAGTGGCAAAAGCTGAATGGAATGGCCCGCAAAGTACCTGGGAATTAAGATCAGCTGCCCGATCGAGCACCCATCGTAATTTCTCTTTGGCTTTTTCGCGAACTTTGGGATCAGCTGAAATCGGATTTTCATCCGCTCCCATCACCGTCACCGTGGTCACTTCCAGCCCGATATCTTGGCAGTGTTTTCCTACTGATTTGAATGCTTTTTCTTCCCAAGGCCCTACAAAAAATTCAGCTCCATCATAGCCGATAGATTTTAACCGGTCCAAAATCGGGAATAAGTCCTCAGAAACTACCGCTGACCAAGCCAGCACATTAAATCCTATTTTATTCATTTTCTTTTATTGTCAACGGACTAGATCCCACATTCGATACCGACACCTCTATGGCCGGTCGATTGAATTCTATTTTCCAAATTATTATTTAAAATCCTCCACCCTCATCCCTTTTCGGAAGGTATCAAAACCAAACTTTGTAGGATTATATTCCCCCACAAAGTCCACATTCAAATTGGGAGTAATAACATCAGACATTTCCAAAAGCCAAAAAGAAGCATTCAGAACAAGCCTCCTCATATCCTCACTTTGAAAATCAAGAGATGCACCAAGCGTCGAAGCGAAGGCCATTCCCGGCTGCCCTCCTTCGATCTGATACCGTTTGGTCCATGCGATCGGCATCACGGATTTTTCCCACATCAGGGCAGCTTTATCATCCATACCGGCGGTAGATTGCCCATAAATCAGCACATCTGCTTCCTTGGGAAGATTCTTAATTCCATAAACATCAGATGCGCCCCAGATATCATCCACTCCACGAAGTACAGGATGATCGTTCATTTGTTGGACTCCGTCGATTAATCCCCGGGTCCCTTCTTTGGCATGGATTCCATGGTGATTTACCCAGGTTTCCCCAAAAATTCGCTGACCAAAACCACGCTCCCATCCTACTGTTTTACTGTTATAAGCCCACTTTGCATAAGGTGAATCCAGGTTTTTGGAATAGGCAAACCCATGGGTGGAAGTCCGAAGACCGATGACTGGTTTTCCTGATTTGAGAAAATTCTCTATGTATTTGCTTTGTGCATCAGGTAATTCACGAAAGCGGATCAACATAATCATCAGGTCTGCTTTCTCCAGATGCTCTAGCCCAGGAATATTATTCTGAAAACTTGGAACAATGTTTCCGGTAGTCGGCTCGATCGGGAATAGAACTGTGCAGGTAAATCCGTAACGATGGGAAAGTAATTTTGCTAACATGGGCATAGATTCTTCAGACCGGTATTCATCATCTCCAGCTACTAACACAATACGTTTCCCTTTTCCGGGGCCTTCTTTGCCTTCGAATTGAAGAAAAGTAACTCCATTTTGTGCAAAAGTGAACGTTCCAGTAAGCGCAAAAAAGATAGCAGCGCAACAAATTTTCTTCAGGCTATTCATACAGTTAATTTTGGTGAGTTGAATACTAGGTTGACCAATATAATCCAATTTGACAAGAGGAGATCATAGAAATTCAAATTTTCGGATTGTTGTCTGACACGATTTCCTGTTCCCCAAACCAAAAAAAGTCATCCTTCTAAAAAATATTAAATCACTTTCGGGTCAAAGATCAATGGAAAGAACTTTCCACTCATTTTTTCTCCCTTAGAAATCACCGGAACACCTTCTAAAAGAGGTTCATCGGTATCCGATACAGTTCCATCAGCAAAGACATTCAGCACAAACGCTTTTCTGGATCGATTCGAATAATTCGCAAAACTTCCGTGTACTAATAACGGGTGATGAAATGCAGCGTGTCCCGCTTTTAATGGAATAGCTACAGGTTTGAAATCCGCCTTTTGTTCTTCCGTCATCATGGTCATCAGCCCATCCATTTCCCCGGCTAAAGCTGGCTTATTTAATAATCCCCAGCGATGTGAACCGGGTACGTATTGAAGGCAGCCATTTTCTTCCGTCGCATCATCTAGCCCGCACCAGCAAGTCAGGTGCTGCATGGCAACTGTTCTTGTCCAATAGCTGTAATCTTGGTGCCAAGCAACATTTCCTCCATGATGAGCTGGCTTGCAAAATAATTGATCATGCCAGAAGCGAACTGCTCGATCCCCGAGCAATTGGCTTGCTGCCATGCGGAATGCTGGATTCCAGATTGCATCATGAAATGCAGGAGCTAATCTCCAATGACCCAAGGAATGAAAAAGCACTTTATTTGGATCACCTGATTCGTTGCTATGAAACTCATGAAACAAATGATGCAGTGGATGAGCTGGATCCATGACCTCATCCAAAGCACTTTTCAACACTTCGATCTGAGCCTCATTCAGCAGTTTTACATTGGCGAGATAGCCATTCTCATGGAAAAAATCGATTTGTTCTTGGCTGAGTCGGTATTGCTCCCAATCTGCTTTGGTTTTCGGTTGAGGGAAAAGCTCGGATACAGGAGTGTGAAAATCGGCTAGGTCTTGCATGTGATTCAGCATTTAAGAAATTAAGTTAGCTAAAAAATGCAACTCATGGTTTGAATCAAAATCGAAAGTTACCGATATCGATTCCGTTGATTTATAGATTGCGATTAATGATTTTGGTTTTTCCTCCCTAGATTAGAATAGAAAATCGATCCTTGATTTCTCAACCCCAAAAGAACCTAAAATGAAAACCAATCGAAGAAACTTTCTCAAAACCGGCGCTACCGCCGCTATGGGGATATCCGGACTGACTTTAATCTCTCCAAATGTCCTCGGTAAATCCATGGGCTATGTAGCTCCTTCTGACAAAGTCAACCTAGCCTGCATAGGAATCGGAAATCGCGGTGCTGAGATCATCAAAGCACTTGATAAAACCGGCCTTTGTAATATTGTGGCCCTTTGCGACGTGGATATGGGAGGCAAGCAGACTCTTGAGGTGATGAACATGTTTCCGAAAGCCAAAAAATATCAGGATTTCAGAAAGATGTTTGACGAAATCGGAGGAGAATTTGACGCAGTGAGTATTGCTACACCGGATTTTTCACATTTCCCTGTGACGATGCGAGCGCTATCAGCAGGAAAGCATGTCTATGTAGAAAAGCCGATGGCTCGGACTTTTCAGGAAGTGGATTTGATGATGGCGGCAGCGAAGAAATACCCTCAACTGGCTACGCAAATGGGAAATCAGGGGCACTCAGAAGGAAATTATTTTCAATTCAAAGCTTGGCAAGATGCTGGAATCATCAGAGATGTCACCGCTATGACTGCGCATATGAACAGCCGAAGAAGATGGCATGGTTGGGACACCGACATCAGTCACTTCCCTGCTGCAGAACCTATTCCAACCACGATGAATTGGGATGTATGGACTTCTCAAGCTCGACCGCATGATTTCAACAAAGACTTCCACAATGGCCAATGGCGCTGCTGGTATGACTTCGGCATGGGTGCTTTGGGTGATTGGGGTGCACATATCATGGATACAGCACATCAGTTTTTGGACTTGGGACTTCCTTCGGAAATCAATCCAACAAAACTTAGCGGACATAACATGTTCTTTTACCCAACCTCGACGACTTTGGAATTTAAATTTCCGAAGCGAAACGAGATGCCTCCTATGACTATTACCTGGTACGATGGAATGGATAATATCCCTTCAGTTCCCGATGGCTATGGAGTATCCGAACTGGATCCTAATATCCCACCACCAAGCAATGGACAGATTCAACCGGCCAAATTGAATCCCGGAAAAATCATTTACAGCAAGGAGTTGACATTCAAGGGAGGTTCACACGGAAGCACGCTTTCGATCATTCCGGAGGGAAAAGCAAAGGAGTGGGAATCCAAACTACCGGAAGTTCCCGAAAGTCCATCCAATCACTTCGCCAATTTCTTAAAGGCATGTAAGGGAGAAGAAAAAACCAGATCACCTTTTGAAATAGCGGGACCGCTTAGTCAGGTATTTTGTCTTGGAGTGATGGCGCAGCAAATGGGAACCAAATTGGAATTTGATCGGGAAACTCGTCAGATCACGAATAATCCGCTAGCGAATCAAGTGCTTGCAGGCATGCCTCCGCGAAAAGGTTGGGAAGAGTATTATAGAATTTAGAAGCAAGAACCGAGATCCAAGAATAGAGACAGTTATAAAAGTAGTAAGTAGCTGGACAAAGGTATCAAGATTTTTGACTCAGGACTTTAGATACAAGACCCTAAAAATAAACCGCTGGACAACTGGCGGTTTATTTGTTTTAACAGAAATCCAACTTTTATGAATTATAATTCTCCTTCAGGCTTAATTTTACAGACTATAAAGTTAGAATTCATTAATTTTTTAATTTTCCAATCTTAAAATCTTCCAATTCAGCTTTCCAGCTTCTCCAATCTTTCCAGCAAAGGCGGATGCGAATAATTCACAAAAACGTACCAAGGGTGAGGATTAATATTACTGAGCGTTTTGACTGAAAGAGTTTTTAAAGCCTCGGCAAGCGGCTTTCCTGCGAAAGTGATCTTCGCATAGTCATCTGCTTCAAATTCATTTTTTCGGCTCAGCCAATTCATCCCAATTCCAAGAATCATCGAGATTGGGGAAAAAAGCATGGTGAATCCAATTAGATTCAATTGCACCGACCATACCTTTCCGCCCAAAGCCATACTCATCGGTTCATTGAAAATAAATTGTCCTAGCAAGAATAGTAACAATCCGATTTGCAAGACGGAAAGGACCATACTTAAAATGATATGCTTCTTTTTGTAATGGCCCACCTCATGAGCCAATACGGCAACCAATTCATCCGACGTATGCTGCTCCAAAAGCGTATCGTATAGTACCACTTTTTTTCTCTTTCCAAAACCAGAGAAAAAAGCATTAGCCTTTGAGGAGCGCTTGCTTCCATCCATAATAAAAATATTATCTAAAGGAAAATTGACTGATTTCGCATAGCGCAAAATCTCCTCTTTCAAATCTCCATCAGCAAGCGGAGTCAACTTATTAAAGAGTGGCAGGATCAAGGCTGTATAAAAAAGGTTTACAAAAACCATAAAACCCGCTGCCACAATCCAGAAAATCCACCAGAAATCAATTCCAATCTCATGTATTAGCCAAAGAAAGAAAAGCAATAATCCTCCACCTATCAGAATAGAAAGAAGGTATCCTTTTAATTTATCTATAAAGAAAGTTTTGACCGTGGATTTATTGAAGCCATACTTTTCCTCAATCACGAAATTGCTATAATAATCAAAGGGCAGGCTGAGAATGTCGGAACCGATAAAAATCAAGCCGAAGAAAACTACCGATTCTAAAAGTGGCGCAATCTCGAAGGTTTTCAACCAAGAATCGATCGCTCCAAACCAACCTTGGCTGATAAAAAGAATGGTAAGAATAAATGAGAAGACACCTGAAACTAAGCCAAAACGATAATTCTCATTTTGATATTTTTTGGATTCTTGGAGCTTTTGATCAGTCAAATAATCCGAAAGGTTTTTAGGCACTTTGGGAACAGGCTGTCGGTAATTGAGATAGCTGAGAATTTTTTCCAATAAAAACCCAAAAGTCACCACTCCGATAAGTAGGTTCTTTAGCACAATTGGCTCCATGAAATTTTAGAATTTAGGGCAAGGAAGTATAGTATCCCTTCTGCGAGGACTACCTTGATTGCTATTCGGTAAAGTCCAAGATAAGCTAATCTCGTGTGCGCCACCTGATTGAATCCCCAGTTGCGACACCGTATAATCAAAGCTATAACCCACATTCAATCCACTGAGCAGATTGAGGCCAACCATCATCACGATTGCATCCCGATTGCTTTGGTTTTCTACAGGCTTGTACGGAAGTCCTCGATACCACAAACCAAACACAATTGGTTCGACATAAAAGTAGGCACCAATATCTAATTGCTCAAAAGGCCCTTGACGCTTATAATTAATAGTTGGAGTCAAGTAGCGTTGCTTTCGCATGTGCGTAAAATCCTGACGCATGGATCCTTCCCCAAGAGGAATTCGATAGCCTGCATGAAATGAAATCTTCATTGGCAATGGACTGTCTCCATCAATAAAAGACTGGTTCGGTTGATTCACATGATGGGCAGATCCTCCAAACCAAAATTTTTCTGTGAAAATCAGACCCCCGAAAGAAAGGGAAAGCATATTAACTGGGTCGCCAAGCCCCGGAATATCAGTCCCAGGAAGTGTTTGACCAAAAGGATCACTGGGATTGATTTGATTTGCGAAAATCAAATTTTCATAAAAACCAATCTCTCTTCGAATGTAGCTGGCCTGAAAACCAGGCCTGAAATACAGGTTATCACTTAATTTCAGCTCATATGAATAAATCGCAGCGATGGTCGTGGACCGTAATTTAGCAGCTCCTTCGGTGTCCTGCATTAACATTACGCCAATGCCACTGTTATAATCCTCAAGATAGGTATCGTAGAAAGCTGAATAGGTAGTAAACTGAGCATCAATGCTTGGCCATTGATTTCGATAATTAAACCCTACCCTTCCAGTGAGTTCGGAGCCCGCAAAAGCTGGGTTCAAATAAAGGGGAGCCGCATAGTATTGGCTATATTGTGGGTCTTGAGCAAAAGCCGAAGTGTGAACAAAAAGTCCAACCACACTTAAAAAAACCACGTAAACCAGAGACCGTAACAAGTATTTGTTCGTTTATTTGAATATTCAGTTAGCATTTAGAACGATTCGAGCACTTCGTTGTTTTATTTGCAGTTCGAAAATTATGAAAAGCAACCCTAATTCCATAAGGTTCACGTACATTTTTACCCTAAGTTTTGCAATTGCATTTTTTGTAATTCAATTTTCTGCGTACTCACAAGGTTTTAATGACAACGAATGGATCTTTGGATACTGTGATTCAAGCACAACAAACAACTATTTGTCTTTTGGCAAAGGCGGAGTTGCCACAGTCCAGACGCTACCTTCAACAGTTCTGATTGGAAAAAATAATAATGCGATTGCCATTGACCCTATCACTGGACAACCTCTTTTTCAGACTAATGGGGAGCTGGTCTATGATTTTAGCTCTCGTCCAATTCAAGGATCCGCTCCCGGCCTCAACGGAGATATCGATGGCAGACAAAAAGTAGCTACCGGTTTTCTAGAATATGAACCAGGAGGAAATAAGCTATTTTACATCTTTTACATTTCTCCTGGCAGTCAGCTTCTCTACTCCTTAGTGGATATGAATGCAGCTGGACAATCGACAGGAAATGAGCGTCCACTCGGTGAGGTTACTCAGAAGGATATTCTGATAGGTCCGGCTTCGGGTGCAGTACTAGTCGTGAAATCGCCCTCCTCTCCCTCCTACCTAATTAGCTTTGCCGGTGGAAATCTGGTTTCAAGAAGCATAGATGCAGGTGCTGGCAATTTTACCACAACAGACACACAAGGAATTCCTTTTACCCCAAAAGCTATCATACATGATGAGGCAAGTGGAAAGCTGATTCTCATTCCAGAAAATGCGGGTGATGACATCTTGGTGGTTGATTTTGATGCAAGTTCAGGGACTTTCTCGAATCCAACACCTATTTCAAACTCAAGTGGCACTGATGCCATTGAAGGGGCTGAATTCTCCCCAGACGGAGCGTTTATTTATTTTTCCAGGGGGAATAATCTGTTTCGAGTTCCATCAGATGACCTTTCCGCTACACCAGAAGAAATCCCGCTTCCAGACAGTCTAAATGCAGTCTATGATATCAAAATAGGCCCTGATGGAAATCTTTACTATATCTATGAGGAAGTAGCTGGAGGACCTCAACTAATTGGAAGAGTAACCAATCCAAATGAGCCAGACCTGGCAGCAATTAATTTGGAAGAGGACCCTTTTAACGGAGTGGACTTTTGTGGACGTATTTTTCCCATTTTTGCTCCAAATGCAGACATCGAGCCAACCGTGAATTTCACTTGGGCTCCTGATATGCCTTGTGCAAATAACCCCATTCAGCTGACCAGTGAGATCCTCCCTGAAAATTACCGACCGGTAAGTTTCAATTGGGAATTTAATCCACCCCTGGTAGATTCTGATGGCAATCCCGTTAATGCTGACTATTCACAAGAGCATTTCTTGATTCCAGCAGATGCAGCTCAAGGCCAAAGCATTTCCGTAACGCTCACCGTAACTTTTGCAGACGGGGAGACCAAAACAGTATCTCGAGATATCACACTTACAGAGAATAACCTAGAGGCTAATTTCACACCACAAGACACCACACTATGTGAAGGACAATGTGTCGATATCGGAGCATTGCTTCAAGCACAAGCTGCTGAAGGGGAACAAGGTGGAGAGGCGCCCCCAAGTGGAGGTGATAATTACGAATATTTCTGGTCCAACTTCCGTGATGAAGGCTGGGGAACACGGAGCGAGAACACAGTTTGTCTTCCAGGCTTATATTGGGTGCTCGTTAGAGAGCCCGGATCCGCTTGCTATGCTTATGCTGAGATTCGAGTCAAAATCTGGGATCTTCCAGATCAGACCAATAATATTTGGTATTTTGGAGATGGAGCTGGTCTAGATTTTAATCCTGATCCCAATGACCCCAATGCCCCTACTCCAAGACCAATAGCGAGCAGACATCCGCAAAATATTCCTGCTGGAACTACGACGATTTCGGATCAAACTGGACAAGTTCTCTTCTATACGGATGGCAAATCAGTATGGGATCTGAATGGGAATCTCATGGAAAATGGGGATGATATAGGTGGTGATAATGGGGCTAGCCAAGGAGTGATAGCCGTCCCTATTCCTCAGGAGGAGACACTTTTCTATTTATTCACCACCCAACAATCCGCAAATGGTTCTAATGTGGTCAAGTTTTCTTTGGTGGATATCAAAGCAGAAAATCCTACCGGGGTAGGAAACGTGGTCACGAAAGATAATTTCTTATTCAGTCCATCAACCGAACATACGGCTGCATTAGATGCAGGAGATACCACTTGGGTCATGTTTCATGAGTTAGGGAATAATACGTTCCGCGCTTACCCAGTAAGTACTAATGGGATTGGCCCTCCAGTTTTAAGTTCCGTTGGTAGCAATCACGGATTTAATTCCGGTGTGGGCGCAATGAAGTTCAATTCCGATGGAGACAAACTTGCTGTCACAATCAGTGAGGGAGGGTGTAATAAGTTAGAGATTTTTGATTTTAACCAAAGGACTGGAGCGCTGACAGAGTATGCCAGAATCGATTTAGGCTGTAACGGGGATGTCTATGGTTTGGAGTTCTCCGAAGATGGCGATCGGGTATTGGTCAGTTATCGAAATGGTGGACCAGGCATTGAAGAGTTCATAATCAAGGCGGTAGACAATGATGATCCCACTGTGGCAGTTTGCCCAAACTGCTTTGGAACTGCGAGCACTCGAGCCCAGATCGAAGCGTGTATCATCAGTACCAAAAAACAGATTTCAGGAACTTCGGGACTTGATTTAGGAGCCATCCAAATCGGCCCGAATGGACAAATCTATGTTGCTGTTGTAGGCGATAATCGAATCGGCCAGATAAGTGTAGGTACGGGTTGTACGGCTACGAGCTCCTTCAATCAGAGCGGTGTAGAACCAATGCCAGGAACGTCCAATCTTGGCCTTCCTTCATTTGTCCAAAACTCAGGAAGCTCAATCCCCGAACCTTCACTAGCAGCTCCACTTCGAATCTGTCTTGATCCAAACAACCCAACTGGCGCCTTACTTGAAGGGGGTGGAGAACCTGATATTGACAGCTATTTCTGGACGATTACCAAAGACGATGGCACTGTAATACTGAATGAATTCGGAGGTCCTGGAGAGGAGTTCCAAACCCTTGAACAAATTTTTGATGAAGAAGGGATTTATACGGTGGACCTGAGAGTTGATCGATGTGGTGATCCCGAATACTTCAATGCGAGCACAGAAATTCAAGTAGACGCCCCTCCTACCTTGACTCTTCCAGACGCAGCTACCCTATGTGCGGAGAATCCTGTCACTCTTACAGCTATCGATGGCTATGACCCTGCTGAAGGCTTGTACGATTTCGAATGGACCAATGCTGCAGGACAAATATTTGGTGATGAAAATTCAAATACTATCACGTTTACTGAGGAAAGCATCTACAGCGTCACGGTCACTTATCGATTGCCTAATGGCTTGTCTGATGACGAAGCGGCACTTTACGAAACCTGCCCAGCAACTGCCGAAATCTTTGTAGGTCCAGCCTTTCAATTTGACTTGACTCAAACTGATGATGAAGTTTGCTACGAAGAGACCACGGTCACATTTGCTCCTAATACTCCGATCGTTGGAGACTGGTTTTATGAACTGGATGGCGATCCAACACGAGTCCCATTGGGTAATTTCTTCGAATTGGAATTATTAGTAAATAACCTGCCGGGACCTGGTCTTTACGAAATCATTTTTGTGACTCAGGATCCAATTTTGGACGGTTGCACCATTGAAAAGAGACTTCCCCTTTTGGTAAATGAACTTCCAATCGTAGTCGCTACTCAGACTACACCAGCTACAGATTGTGCTACGCCAGATGGATCATTTGAAATAGTGATGCAAGGTGATGCGGCAACGGTGACGATACAAGAAACAGGTGCGGTGTTTACCAATGTCACTGCTGGTGAAGTCATTCCAGTTTCGAATTTATTGCCAGGGATTTACACTATTGAAGCGGAGAATAGCACTGGATGTTTTTACATCGCTACGGTAACTGTAGAAAATTCTAATCCTCCAGCAGGATTTGACTACACGATTACTACCGATGATGAACTATGTAGTCCAAATGGAGTCATAGATGGAAGCCTGACTATTAATTTTACCGCAGCTCAATCAGGAAGCTATTTGATCACCCGACAAGGAAATGGGCAAACTTTTGCGGGCAATTTCACGAATAGCAGTCAAGTTACGGTAAATGTTCCCTTTGGAGAATACTCAGTGGAGGTGACAGACCCAACGAATTGCGCCATTCCAGATCCTAGTACGTATCAGATTGCTCAGAAATTTGAGGTGGTGTTCTCAGTTCCGACTACCTTAACTGCCTGCGGAAGCTTCACCTTCATGCCGACTTCGCCAGAGCAGTTAATCTTCACGGTGACCAATTCAAATGGAACTGTGATTTCCCCAGATGCAAATGGAGAATTCACCTTCACTCAAACTGGCACCTATGTAGTTAGAGGGGAAGATCCTGCAGGTATCGGTTGTCCTCGGGAAGAACCTATCACCGCGACAATTACTCAGCCAATAGACTTTGATATACCACCTCCTGTTGTTGACTGTCAAGTTGGAATTCGGTACGAGGTCATCCTAAATAATGCTGATCCAGCCGACGTTGTGTTCCTTTGGAGAGACGCCAACGAAATCATAGTTGGAAGATCTCAAACTTTTGTTCCAAATCTTGCGGGAACCTATTCATTGGAAGTTCAACCCAGATCCGGAGGTCTTTGCCCTACAAATCAATTTTATTTTGATGCAGAAGTTCTTACAGAAAATCTCCAAGTAGAGTTAGACGTTGTTCCTTTCTGTACAGACCAAATAAGCACCACTATTACCATAGATGCGAATCTATCTCAAGTTCAAAACATCGAGTGGTATAGTGTTAAAGGAGGAACTCGAACTCGAATTCAGGCATTTGACGATTTACCTATCATCGAAGTAAGCCAAGAGGGGATTTACGAAGTCCTATTGAGAAGTGCTGAGGGTTGTGATATTGGAAGAGCAAGAGGAACAGTTGCAAAATCCATTATAGTACCTCCAGTTATACCACAAAGTATCATCATCTGCGCTATTGAGGGTGTTTCTCAAGTGATAGATCCCGGGGTTTATGATAATTACTCTTGGAAATTAAATGGGAATGAAGTGTCAACCACGGCGATTTTCACTCCTAGCCTTCCAGGAATCTATGAATTGATAGTTTCTGATAATTTGGGTTGCTTCTATGTCAGCACTTTCGAGGTGATTGAAGATTGTGCCTTGAAAATATCTTTCCCAAGTGGAGTG
>JAFMBQ010000609.1 GCA_017858365.1 Algoriphagus sp.
AATACGATAAACACAGGATAGTTTTCTTGTTTTGCAAAAGCCTTATAGCGTTCTAGTTGACCATCATTGGCAAGGCGAATAAAATCTCCTTTGGGTTCAGATCTCCATTTACATTCGACAGCAAAGGGGTAGGAGGTTCCTCGAAGTTTCAGCGATAGCTGAATATCTGGCTGGGTGGTGGTATCCGCATATCTGCCTTCTGCAAACTTATCTCCAGCCCAGTTTCTGATAGGAAAGAATTTCTTATTAAACTTCTGCACCACGAATTTTTCAAAATCCAAACCGGCTTTTTGGTTAACATCAATCAGTTCTGTTTCACTATCGTCATTAGAATCTTCCAAATCCTTTTTGATTTGCGCTATTTCCAGTTCAGCATTCTTGCCCTCACTCTGCGCAATTTCTCGGATAAGCCTTTCTTCTTTGGGCGTCAGAACTCCATCAGCTTTTACAGCATAAATAGCGTTGGCCAAGGACTCTGTTTTTATTGTTGGAGTGTTAATCAGTAGGGTTATTCCTGAAATCAAAAGTAATCCACCTAATATGATAAGGGATATGGCTAGCATGCGTTTCATTTTTATTTAAGCTCCATTACAAACGGTTCAAAGGCAGCCTGAAATTTTGGAAACATTTCTAAGAAATAATCATTTCTCTTTGCCCACTCATTTTCGTTAAAGAAATCAATATCAGTCAATTCGATCTTGATTCTACTCATCTTACTTTCAGGTAATTCCTGCCATTCTATAGTTTGTCCTAAAGCTTCTTCTATCAACTCTTTTTTGGAAAATAGTCGTCGGAAGTATGACTTATTCATCTCCTTGCTTGATGTTATTATTCCAAGCTCAACTCGTGCAATTGACTTAGTATTTGTTAATGTGTATTGAAGCCCTGAAATACCAGCTCCTACACTTAACCATTGATCTTTTGCAGCATTAATGTTTTGGAATAGATTGATTTCTTGAAGTAAGGGTAAAAGTTGAAGCCAATATTTTTTCCGAATGGTATACCTAGGAGGTTCTCCACTATTTACTGGTCCAGTTTGATACTTAATAATCAATTCCTCTTCCATCTCGAAAAGTGAAAGAAGTTTTTTGAGGATAGTAAACTTAGAATTGCTGTCAATATTCGATTCAAAAAAGTATCCATTATCCAACTCTTTCCCATCTCTAAAATCAGCTTGATTTCTTGTGATTTTCAGAATATCCTGACCACTTACCATTACTTGGGAATTCTTCTGAAATAGGGCTCTTAATACATAAAAATACATCTGAGCTACAGCATCCTCTTCAATCTTATTATTCTCAAAAATGAAATACTCCAACTTTTTGAAAGTAGGTTTTTCGGCATCGAAAATATTTTGTTCTTCGTCGTTTTCTCCGTCAAAGACTACCACATCCGGAAGCTTCCAAATCTTTAAAAACCGATTATGAATGATTTCAAATCGCTCTTCCAAATGACTGATGTTCCACTCTTCAATTTTTTGAAGATAGGAGTTAAGCCAAAGTCTACTGTGGAGATATCCTTGCTCTTTTCCATCAGCGTTCATTGCTTTTTTCTCTGCAAAAGTTCGATTACTTAATGCACCATTATTTCCGGAAAGTGTGAGGTTAGCAATTGTATTTAGGTATTTATCCTTGAACTCAGAATAGTCCTCTCTGCTTAGATTTCCTTTCCATTCATCCGTTGGGGTTCTAGGGAAAATATGTTCTATCGTTATTGCCTCAATAGAGGTGTCCACATATTCTTTATTATTGAAGTTTTCCAATAGCTCAAAGAAATAGCTTCTGTTCTTTGATTGAATATTGTAAAGATCTTTGTCTTTAAGGTATATTTTAATGTCCTCGTCTTTTGGGAATTTTGAGCTTCCTCCTTTACGTAAAAGAGCCTTCTCGATAGATTCTAAGTACTCTTCGGTATCAATTTCTGAATACAAAGTCATAAATACTTTGTTTAGGGCATTCGTAGGAAGTCCTACAATAAATCTTCTCCAAGCATAGCTTTGGATCAATTGAAGAATTGAAACCAGCTCGGATGATTCAATCAGACCGTTTTCCAAATCTTCAAATACCTGAAGTAGGAAAGGGTAGGCAACATTGATTTCTAATCGATTGATGTATATAAGTTCACGGCGGACTTTTAGGTCTTGTACCGTATTTGGATTGACCAGCTTTTTATAATGAACAGAAAGGGATTTAATAGTTTCGAGTTCTTGGGAATAGTTCTCATCCTTTTTATTAGGAAAAAGACTCTTAAACTCTGAATAGACCTTATTCTTATTGGGTATCTTCTTATTCTTTAAGGTCAAATAATCCCTGATGTAATCAGAAACCAAAGAAGTCTTCTTCACCAAGTCTTTTGCATTTTCTTCAATTGGATTCCAGATAGATTCAAAGATTCGATCTTGCTCAATAGGAGGTAAGTCCATCAAAATGAAGTTTCGGATCAAATCAGACTGTGAGAGATCCAAGCCTGTAGAATTCAGGCTTTCAAATATCCGCTGTGGATCATCTTTGCCTCTTTCTAGGGAAACTTCCACAAAAATCAACCGATTTAGGCCGTCCAGAATGGTTCTGAAATTGTCCTCCGAAATCTCTCCTCTGAAAAAATTATAATTCTCGATCACATTGGAGTACTCGCTGTAGGACTTCTCATTTCCATGCATGATTGCCTTGAAGGCTGCTGCATTGTGATCCGTCTGTTTCAGCTTTAGCTTACTTGTTTCCTTTTGTACATATTGATTGGTCAGGTAGATATTCCGACGAAAGTACCCCATCGTTCCGCACAAAAGTTCGCCATTAATT
>JAFMBQ010000610.1 GCA_017858365.1 Algoriphagus sp.
TACTTGATTCCAGAAATAACAACAGCTTTATGGCAGTGAATGATCTTCTCAAGGCCAAAGTGAAAGTCTATCGAACAGCTTCAGCATCTAATGGACTGCCGGCTGGCTCTTTTTATGTTTCTGGAGGGAAAGATGTTTTGACTAAGGTAGCTTCCGACTATGGCGTTTATCCGGAGCCAGTAGCCTCTATGCCGAAAGATGCCAAAGAGATCAAACCTTCGAGAATTGCGCTTTATGATTATTATGGAGGCTCAATGCCGTCTGGATGGGTAAGATGGATGCTTGAGCAGTTTCATTTTGACTATTCTTTGGTTTTCCCTAAAGAGATCAATGAGGGGAATTTGTCTGAAAAATATGATGTCATCTTATTTATAGGACCGGGAATTCCTGGACCTACCCAAGCAAGAGCTGGAAGAGGTCTTCCTAAGCCAGAGGAGATTGATGCGAAATATCACCATATGTTGGGCTATTTCACTAAAAATGAATCAGTGCCCCAGTTGAAAAAGTTCTTGGAGCAAGGTGGGCAAGTACTTACTGTTGGTTCTGCTACAGATTTAGCTTACCATCTAGGCTTACCAGTAAATGATGCGCTAGTGGAGCAAACAGATAAAGGTGCATCAAAAGCATTGAGCGGAGAGAAGTATTACATTCCAGGATCAGTATTGGAAATGTACGTAGACAACAAGGTTCCTATCAATTACGGAATGGACGAAAAAGCCTACATCATGTTTAATCGAAGCCCTGTCTTTATGCTTTCTCCAAATGCTGCTAACCTAGGCGTGAAGCCGATTGCTTGGTTTGGTGAAGAGGAGCCGCTCAGGAGTGGGTGGGCTTGGGGACAATCCTATTTGAAAAATGGGGTAACAGCCTTTGAAGCAAAAATAGGAAAAGGCAAATTCTATGCCTTTGGACCAGAGATTACTTTCAGAGCTCAATCTCATGGGACTTTCAAAATGTTGTTTAATGGATTGTACAGATAAATAATTTTCAGATCCTATAAAAAGAGAAAAGCTATCATTATATGATAGCTTTTCTTGTTTTTGGACAAATCGATTAAACCTTAAATTTTTCCCGCAAATAGCTTATTGCCATTTCATCGGCTTCCGCGCTGGCTTCCGCATCATATTTTGGATTACTTGGATTTGAAAATCCATGAACCGCTGGAAATATCTTATAAGTCAATTTCTTTCCAGCTTCATCCATCTTAGCAGCAAAGTCTTTGATGATTTCCTCAGAGATATATTGTTCTGTAGCAAAAAGCCCCAATACATCTGAGTTTAGGGTTTTCAGTTGCTCCACATCGCGTACAGGCATACCATAGTACATGACCGAACCAATGTTCTGCTGTCCTGTAATCAATGCTGAGCGTAAGGACCACGCGCCTCCAAAGCACCAGCCCACATTTGCGATTTTAGCATTTGTTCCAGCTAGAGATTGAGCTCCCTTTAGGATTGCTACCAATCGATCCTCTTGAGCACCTTGCATTAGTTTTCCAGCCTCCTGTGGGTTAGCAGTCACTTGACCATCGTACATGTCCAATGCAATGACATTTACCTTGCCTTCCAGATCACCATAGAATTCATCAGCTTTGGACTTGATATGATCGTTGAGCCCCCACCATTCCTGATAGACGAAAAGCCATTTATCTGATGGCCCATTGGCTTTGATCAAGTAGGCACTTGCGGTTTTGCCATCCGCAGTAGGGTAAGTGGTCATTTCACCTTTCCCTTCAAAAGTGATTTCGATTGGACTTGGATGAAAAGAAGCAAAGCCCGGAGAATCTACAAACTGAGCCATATCATCGGAATAAGAATGGCAAATAGTGATGTCAGCAAATGGGTTAGTGATTTCTTTGGTTTCTTTAGGAAAAAGAAAGCTCCCGAAAAGAAGAATGAGTAAATAAATAGGCTTGATCATATTGTTTAGATTTGGTAAAGGTTTAAAGAGATAAACCCGAATTTCCAATTTAAGTTTTTCAAATAATAAATGGATAACTATACAAACTATGCACATGCGGAGCTCGGACTCTGGCTATTTCAAATGAAAAAACCTCCAAGTATTGTGGGGCGGATGACGCATGGGCTTCAATCCAAAATCAACAGCGTAATTCCAGAGAAAGTACATCTAGTGATTACCTCCGCCATTGAGAATATAATCAAGGTCGTCATCACTGGTTCGAGCTGGATTGTACCCAAACCTGCAGAGGAATTGACTTTGGAAGCTCGCGAACTTAAAGTCCGAAGTAGAATCAAATGGTATCGTAATTCGGCCTCAGCGGAGGGGGCGGTTACAGGGGCTGGGGGGATTTTATTAGGGTTTGCTGATTTCCCTGCATTTTTGACTATAAAGATGAAGATGCTTTTTGATATCGCTGCACTCTATGGAATGGATACAAAAAATTATCAGGAGCGGATTTTTTTGCTTTATGTTTTTCAGTTAAGTTTTTCCAATCAAAGTCGGCGCAATGACCTAATCGGTCTATTAGAAAACTGGGAAACTTACCGACACGAATTACCGGAAGATCTAAGCACCTTCGATTGGAGGACTTTCCAATTGGATTATCGGGATTACATTGATTTGGCGAAGTTGGCCCAATTGATTCCCATTATTGGAGCTGGGGTAGGGGCAATCGCAAATTATCGCCTTACTGAGCATTTGGGGAAAAATGCGATGAATGCTTTTCGGCTCAGAGTGCTCAAATAAAAAAGCCTCCCGAATTATAGGAGGCTTTTTGTTGGCTTACCAGGGCTCGAACCTGGACTCTTCTGAACCAAAATCAGACGTGTTGCCA
>JAFMBQ010000611.1 GCA_017858365.1 Algoriphagus sp.
ACTTCATCGCGGGTAAACTCAAATTCGACTACCCACTATATTCCACCTAGAGCCTGAATCTATATCTAACGCATATTCATGGTCAATTAAAAAGGCCTCAGAATTGGTCAATAATAGATTAGGTTTATGGGATCCACGATCAGGGTTTCTGATAAAATTATCAAATGCGAAAAGCCTATCTATTGGAAGGTACTTCTTGAATTGGGAATGCTTGAGTCCAGGAGGAAAATGCTGGAAGTTTCTTAATGCTTTTGAGCCAAACTTTAATCTATCATCATGAAAATCCAGCTTCTGTTCAAGTTCTGGTGCCAAACTTTGAATAAAATCCTGATCAAACTCAACCCAAGCAACTTCAGGAGTTAAAAGATCAAATTCTGTGGCTAACCAACTCCCGGCAAATTCACCATGTACTCTTGGTTTTTCTGAAAGATGAGACTCAGTAAAGACTTTAACAACAAATTCGGCCCAGCCGTTAGCTCCTTCGCAAAGAATTACCCATGGTTGAGTATGTCCATATTTTGCTTCAATAACCCTAATTAATTTTCTGGCTTGATAGGTTTGAAACATCATTGATTTTCTTTGGTAAGTTTTATCTGGAGGAAGTTATCTACTATACCTCTTAAAATTCTCCGCCTGCTCAAAAATCTCCTTGTACACTTCATCCCGATCCACTGGCGGGTAATCATTCTCTGCGAGTAGAATAATCAAATCCACTTTCAATTCTGCCTTGATATCATCTCGCTTACTCCAGTCGGTGTATTTGGCTTTGTCATCTACCACGTCTTTGACGGATTGAGCCAGGTGAATCAACTTGTCTTCGGGATAGACAAAATCATACTTTTTGGCCAATTCTTTTAGAATGTCATAAAAGGCCTTCTCCTCGAAATCAATTCCCATTTCCGCAAAGGATTCTTTCTCCTTCTTCATGGCATAATACAGGTCTATAATCTCATTGGTGAAGTCTTCCAACACTTCGCTCTGCAATACATCGGATTCTTTGCGCTCATTATACTTGTCTACCAGCGTTTGCATCTGCTTGGAGAAATCAACGCCTTTGATTTTGTTTATTCGCTTGAACTCGTCAATGGCCTTGGCCAGCAACTTTTGTAGCAATTTAATCTTAGTATGCGGAAGCTTGATCTTATCGATCTTAGCCAAGTAATCGGCCTCAAAAATATCCACTTCGCTTTGCCCGTCTTCTCCTAGCTTAAAGATCTCCTCTACCCCTTCACTCTGAATCGCTTCCTTTATCATCTCCCTAACTTTTGCATTCATCTGATCGGTATCGGGGCTTTCTCCCTTGGTCAACTTGAATACTATCGAGCGCACCGCGATAAAAAAATGAATCTTGTCTTTGACTTCATTGGTAAAGGCTGCAGATCCTGAGCAAATATCATAAGCAGCTTTCATCCGCTTCACCAGATTCATAAAGCGCCGCTCCAATTGCTGGGTCAACTGTACAAATTCCGCCGCCTTATTCAGGGTATGTAGTTGCTGAAGCGGTGTGCCGTCGAAATAGGCACTGTAATCAAACTTATGGAAGATCGCTTCCAGCAGATCCAACTGATCTTTGACCACGATAATCGACTGCTCGATATCCTCAAAGTTTTGGCTATCTACCGTGGAATACTGCTTCAAGGCCAAATTCATCTGCTTCTTGATGCCGATGTAATCCACCACCAAGCCTTTTGACTTTCCTTCAAACTTCCGGTTCACTCTCGAAATCGTCTGAATCAAACTATGCTGCTGTACCGGTTTGTCTATATACATGGTATCCAAAAAAGGCACATCAAAACCTGTCAGCCACATATCCACCACAATCGCAATCTTAAAATTACTCTTAGCGTTCTTAAACTGCCGATCCAATTCCTTCCGATAGTCCTGCGTACCTATGAGATTATAAAGGGCTTCTTTATCGTCTTTCCCTCGGGTCATCACCATATTGATTCTCGCCATGGGAAGAATCTCTTTTTTATCTCTTTCACTGAGCTCAACTCCTTCCGCAGCATGAAGGATTTCTCCCCAAGCTGGACGCAAAGCCAAGATTTCCTGATAAAGCAGATAGGCAATTTCCCGACTGCTGCAGACAAACATCGCTTTTCCCAGCAGTGTGCTTCCTTCTTCGACTCGGGTTTCATAGTGCGCCACAAAGTCATTTGCAATGGCTTTGATTCTTCCCGGATCTCCGAGTATCGTCCCCATCTGCGCCATCTGCCGCTTGCTCTCGTCAATCTGATATTCATTTCCACCAGACTCGGCCACCATTTTATAATAGTGCTCGATCTCCTGAAGCTTTCTATTTTCCAGCAATACCTTGGCTGCTCTGCCTTCATAGACGATCCGAACGGTAATATCATCCATCACCGATTCGGTCATGGTGTAAGTATCCACAATCTCCCCAAACACATCCATGGTCGCATCGATCGGCGTTCCCGTGAAACCCACATAGGTGGCATTCGGCAGGGAATCATGCATATGCTTCGCAAAGCCAAAACTCTTCTTCACGCCTTGCTCGGTAATCCGAACCTTCTGATCCAGATTGGTTTGGCTGCGATGTGCCTCATCGGAAATGCAAATCACATTGCTTCGATCCGTGAGCAATTCGGTGTCCTCATTAAACTTATGAATCGTGGTCAAGAACACTCCCCCAGAATTTCTGCCCTTCAGCTCATTTCGTAGATCCTCCCTGCTGGTCACGGACTTGATCACATTGTCTCCGACAAAGGCCTTGGCATTGGTGAACTGTCCGCTCAACTGATCATCCAGATCGGTACGGTCGGTAATCA
>JAFMBQ010000073.1 GCA_017858365.1 Algoriphagus sp.
GCAGATAAAATGTATATCTCAAATATGATATGATGTTAAGCGGACACCTCTATCTTTTTAAATGGTGTTGGCATTTCGTTGTTTGTTCAACTTATGTTTTCAAATTTTAAAAACTTCTTATTTAGCTAAATTTTTCAGTACTTAATAAGTAACACATTAAAATTGTACCAACTGCAAGACCAATGTAAAAAGTTTGTATTAGCTTACTTATATTTTTTGTCAAAACAATGTTAGATCATTCATATTTCTATATTAAGTGTAATGATTTATTTTTTCAGGTTTCAGTTACTTTTTACTTTCAAAAATTTGTATTCAGTTTATAATTCCTCAACAATTGTCAATTCCGGCACAATTATATTTTGTTTTCAATTCAGTTTTGAATTTCGAAAACGAGCTAAAAAGTCCGCATACAATTATATTTTGGTTTTAAATCCCGCGCTAAATTAAATAAATAGCTGATGAGTTAACGTGAACCACCGTCAACCATTTCCGATCAAATTTGCTGTTATAAGCTGGTTATTTTGGAGGCTATTTTTTCCAATTTGTACCGCCTATTTCTTTATAATGAAAATCTTGAAATGGATACCAATATCTAACTTCAGTTGCGTCAAAAGTGGAAGCAGAAATTAAATGGTCTGCCATTTTTAAATAATCCTTGTCGTTAAGTGCGTAAAGGCCGATTAGTTTTTCTATTGATTTACTGTCGTATAAATTTACATTACAATTCTTTGTGCAATTTTCTTTTCTAAATGCTTTGATAAACTGATAAACATAGTTTTTATCAAAATCTTTACGCTTTAATAAAACATGAAAATTTTGAACCGCTGAATTATGGTCTGTTTTTAATATTTCAAATTCCGTCTTGTCTAGTTTCCCTAAAGACTCCTTTTCTTGTTCATTTTCACTAATCAAATTGTTTGATGGAATCCAGCCAATATAAGTGTCTGATAACCATTCTGGTTCAATAACCTTTATTTTAGTCCATTCGTCTTTCGTTTCTAATATTGCGACTTTTGTTGAATAGTCAACGGAACAGTATTGAGTTTCTCCTATTGCCTCAGTCCCTTTTTCATTTATAATTTTATCGAATTTGTTTCCGGGGCCGACTCTTAAGTAAATGTCTTCTCCATTTATTCCGAATAAAGTCGGAGTTTTTATTTTGTTTTCTAATTTATCATTTTCAGCATTTACATTAGAAGTCTTGTCGTACTGAGAACAAGAGGTAATGGAAATTATAAATAATGCAGTAACTAAAATAAAAATGGTTCTTTTCATGTGATTGATGTCGTTTGTTTAACTTGCTTTTAGCTTTTTTATATCCACCAGTAATTGTAGATATCCACGCCATCAGGCTTCCCATCCACTATTGCTGATCTACTTTTATTAAAAATCCCGCTCGTACTTCCCGATTCCCTAAGCTAGACCTAAAAAATCCTTTTCCAAATCCGTTCCTAAAAAATCTTTCGTTTCATTCAATTTTCACAACAGAAAATCCTCCTATCGCCCCTATTATTTATAGGCTATGGCGGCACTGGAGGGGCCTGTCAAATGGATGAGTTTGGTTGACTTAAAGCCAACTGCTTTGGTCCATTTATTAAAATCAGCGAAAGTATAATCAAATCCTTTTCCAGTTTCGATCAGCATAGTGATAGGCATCATTAGCCCAAATGCATTCTTGCTTCTGTCGTCATCTATGATGCCTTCAATGGCGGCAAATGCTCCACCGATTGGTAGGGCATCGTAGGCTTTTTTCATCCACATCAGTTTGGTTTCTTCATCCCAATCGTGCAAGATATTTCCCATCACCAAGATGTCCGCGCTTGGCAAGGAATCCTGAAAGAAATCACCATTGGCAGTTTTAACCTGATCTTTTAATTGGAATTTCTGATCATTTTTCCGCCTCGAATGAACTTTTGATCCAGTTTTGTGATTGAACGTTCATTCAGTCAACAGGTCTATGAATAGTTTACTAGATAAAAAGAAGTGTATTATCCAAAGTGCGCTCGATTTGATCCAAGAAAATGGCTTTCATGCCAGTCCGGTGAGTCAAGTGGCGAAGAATGCCGGAGTTGCTGCGAGTACGATCTATACTTATTTTGAAAATAAGGATGCTTTGATCATCGGGATTTAAGAGCACGTAGGCGAGGAGATCAAAAAATATGTGTCAGAGCGGGATGATTCTTCTTTACCATTCAAAGATCGGTTTTATACGTATTGGAAAAATTTAACCGATTTTTATGAGCTAAATCCTTCTATACATGGATTTTATGATCAGTTTATAAAATCTCCTTTTAATTCTGATGAGATTCAAAGTAAACCTAATGTATGGCATGATTTCGCCTGTGAGTTTTTCGAATCAGGAATCAAGCAGGGAAAAATTAAAGCATTAAACCCAATCGTACTTTCAATCCTGGTGAATTCAAATGTGAATTCGATCGTCCGTATCAAGCAGAATTTCAAAAAGAAACTTTCCCAAAATAAGATGGAGCTGGATGAAATATCCCACTTGATCTGGGATGGGATCAAAGTAGATTAACCCAAATACCTTTTTTCAAATCAAACCTATTAATTAGTATATATATGATTATTAAACGTTTACTGTTGGGCGTACTGAGTATTTTACTCTTTTCAAAAGCCGCCTACAGTCAGGAAGAAAACACTGAACCCCAAGGCATCTTGACTTTGGAGCAGGTGGTGGAATATGCACTATTTCGCAGTCCGATCATCCGACAAGCACAGATTGATCAAGAGATAGGAGAGCGTGATATCAAATCAAACTTGGCGGACTGGTATCCTCAAATCACAGCCTCTGCCGCGGGAGCTTATAATATCAAACTTCTGCAGCAGGTCATTGGTGATCAATTGATCACTTTTGGTCAGCCATACAATTCGAATGTTTTGCTTCAGGCGAATCAGACCTTGTTCAACCGAGATCAACTTTTCGCTTCGAAATCCTCAAAATATTACCGTCAGCAACTTCAGCAGCTCATCGCCAATGCTCGGATCAATACCGTGGTTGAGGTGAGCAAAGCTTTTTACTCGATTCTATTATCCGAGGAGCAATTAAGGATCCTTGA
Organism: Algoriphagus sp.; assembly: GCA_017858365.1. Taxonomy (GTDB): domain Bacteria; phylum Bacteroidota; class Bacteroidia; order Cytophagales; family Cyclobacteriaceae; genus Algoriphagus. The sequence continues at coordinate 3,078 of JAFMBQ010000073.1, forward strand.
CCAAAACCTAGGTCGATTGGAGAAGCAATACAAAGATGCCTATAGCCGATTTGATGCTGGATTGGTGGACAAGACCGATTACCAGCGTGCCTCGATTGCATTGACCAATGTGAAAAGTGATCGTAATCGAGTATCGAATTCGTTCGATGCTAAGTATGATTACCTGAAGCAATTGATGGGCTATCCGGATAGTCTGGCTTTTGTCATTGAGTTTGATGCAGAAGGGGCGGCGGGAAAAATCGCTGAAGATGCAGCAGATCCATTGATCCTTGAGAATCGCGTGGAGTTTCAACTTTTACAAACTCAGCAAACACTCAATGAAATCCGGACTGGATATGAAAAATGGAATTACCTGCCTGAGTTATCAGCGTACTACCGATACAATTGGAATTATTTCAATTCAGATTTCTCTAACTTATATAAAACAGCTTATCCAGTTTCAGCTGTGGGACTCAATTTGTCAATTCCCATTTTCCAAGGAGGAAAGCGAATTCATAAAGTAAAATCAGCCGAACTTCAAGTTGAGCGGGGAAATGTGGAAATCGAAAATCTCAGCAATCAAATTAAGACTGAATATTCCGCAGCCCGGGCAGATTACAACAGTAGTGTCTACGAATGGCAGCTGATCAGAGATAATATGAAAATGGCTGAGGAAGTCTATACCATTATCAAGCTGCAATACGATGAAGGAATCAAAGCCTATGTTGAATTAGTCATCGCAGAAACTGACCTTCAGACAGCCCAAATCAATCATATCAATGCATTTTATCAGGTTTTGGAAGCCAAACTTGATCTAGAAAAAGCATTAGGAACCCTCAATTAATAAGAACCAGCATAAAATTTTATACAAATGAACTTATCATACAAACTTGTAGCTTTTTCCGCCTTGATTCTGGCGGGCTTTTCTTGCGGGCAAAAACAGCCTGAAGGACAGCAAGCTCCGGCTGCTGTCGTGGTCACGACTCATACCTTGGTGAAAAAATCCGTAACAGGTCTTGACGAATATCCAGCTACACTTGTACCGCTGAACGAGGTGGAAATTCGCCCTCAAATAGGTGGCTATATTACCAATATCTACATCAAAGATGGTCAGGAAGTAAAGAAAGGACAGAAGCTTTACGAAATCGACCGAAGCAAATATTCAGCTTCATTACAGCAGGCAAAAGCTCAGATACAAATCGTTGAAGCCAATTTGGCGAAATCTGAAAAAGATTACGATCGCTACAAGAGGTTGGATGCGCAAGATGCCATTGCAAAGCAGACTTTGGATTATGCTCAGACTGAAGTGCAGAATGCCAAAGCGCAGCTCAGCGCAGCAAAGGCGCAGTACGAATCTGCTGCTACAGATTACAGCTATTCCGTGCTAGTTGCTCCATTTGACGGTACAATAGGTATTTCCCAAGTAAGACTGGGTACTCAGGTTTCTCCAGGTCAGCCTGTATTAAACACGGTATCATCAAACAATCCCATGGCCTTGAATTTCGTGATCAACGAGAGCGAGATTCCACGATTTACTAGAATGCTGAAGTCAGAAGACAACCCTGATTCCCTGTTTACAATTAAATTCAGTGATGGCAGTGTGTATCCGTTTACGGGAAAATTCACCACGATAGATAGAGCAGTAGGAAGACAGTCTGGAACAATCAATCTACGTGTTCAATTCCCAAATCCTGATCGTGATCTGATCGCTGGAATGACTGTAAATATTCAGGTTCTTAATGAAGATATAGGAGAGCAAGTGGTGATTCCTTACCGAGCGGTCACCGAGCAGATGGGTGAGTATTTTGTGTATGTAGTGCAGGCAGATAATACCGTAAAGCAGCAAAATGTGATCCTAGGCACACAGATAGGAGATGACATCGTCGTAAGAAGTGGGGTCACAGCAGGTGCTAAAATCGTGGTGACTGGGATCCAGAAATTACGAGAAGGAGCTCAGATCACGGAGCAAACCGCAACCAAATAAATCATTTTTTCAATAAGACTTGATTACTAACTAATGATATCAGACGTATTTATAAAACGGCCAGTAACCGCAATGGTGATTTCGATCGTCATCGTGATAGTCGGTGTTTTAGCAATTTTAAATCTCCCCATTACTCAGTATCCTGACATCACACCTCCGGTAGTTTCGGTGTCGGCCAATTACACGGGTGCGGATGCGAGGACAGTGGAGCAGACAGTGGCTACACCAATAGAAACCCAAGTGAATGGTACGCCGGGGATGGCTTATATTTCCTCAAATAATACCAGTACCGGTCAGATGCAGATGAACATCACCTTCGAAGTAGGGACGGATATCAACATTGCTACCTTGGATGTGCAAAATCGGGTATCGATCGCCGAGCCAACTCTCCCAGAGGCTGTTCGTCGACTGGGTGTCACCGTGAGAAAGCGGAATCCATCCATCATGATGGTGTTGAGTATCACCTCTCCAGAAAGATCACATGACAGTAAATTCCTTTCCAACTATGCCAATATCTTTATCAAAGATGCCTTACTCCGTGTAAATGGGGTTGGTGATATTACCCCTATTGGTCAGGATTTCAGTATGCGTGTTTGGCTGAAGCCTGATAAACTGGCGCTATACGGTATTTCTGCAAGAGAAGTTACTGCCGCCATTCAGGAGCAAAACTTACAGGTAGCCGCAGGAAAAGTCGGAAGTATGCCACAGTTCGACTCTCAGGTTTTTGAATATCCGATTACCGTAAATGGACGTCTGGAAAGCTCCGAAGAGTTTGAAGACATCATCTTGAGAACAAATCCTCAGGATGGTTCCTTGGTTTACTTGAGAGATGTGGCCAGAATCGAATTAGGTCAATTTGACTACAGCAGATATTCAACGCTAGATGGAGAGGAAGCAGCGATTTTGCTCCTTTACCAAGCTCCGGGAAGTAATGCACTGGAAACCGCCGAAGGGGTATATGCCGCTTTGGAAGAGTTGAAAAAGAGCTTTCCTACGGATATGAAATACACCGTTCCATTTGAATCTGTGTCAGTTGTGGAAGTGTCGATCAGTGAGGTACTGAATACCTTCGTGGAGGCATTGATTCTCGTGATCATCGTAGTATTCTTGTTTTTGCAGAGTTGGAGAGCCACATTGGTTCCAGTTCTTGCGATCCCAGTTTCCATCATCGGTACGTTTATTTTCTTCCCTTTACTCGGGTTTACGATCAATACGCTGACTCTTTTTGGATTCGTTTTGGCGATTGGTATTGTGGTAGATGATGCCATTGTGGTAGTGGAGGCAGTGCAGCATTACATAGATTCCAAGAAGATATCTGCAAGAGAGGCGACTCGTTTGGCGATGAAAGATATCACCGCTCCGGTAATTGCGATTGCCTTGATTTTGGCGGCGGTATTTATTCCGGTAGGATTTATCCCAGGAATCGTCGGTAGAATGTATCAGCAATTTGCGATCACCATTGCGATCTCCGTATTAATTTCTGCATTTGTAGCGTTGAGTTTGACTCCCGCTTTATGTGTTCTTTTACTTAAGCCATCGAAAGTAAATGAAAATGGAAAAGGACTCAATAAGTTCTTCTATAAGTTCAATGTTTGGTTTGAGCGCACCACCAGCCGCTACACCAATGGGGTAAGGTATAGTATCAAAAAATCGCCACTTGTCTTGATTTTGCTCGTGTGTATTTTTGCAGGGACGTATGGTCTTTTCCAAACTAAACCAACGGGGTTCTTGCCTACAGAAGATGAGGGGAGAATATATGTGACACTTCAGTTGCCAGAAGGATCTTCAAGTAACCGAACACAAGCTGTGATGCAGAAAATCAACGGTATTCTGGAAGAGACTGAAGGAATCAATCACGTAACTGGTATCGGCGGATTGAACGTGATCAACTTCTCCTTCAAACCAAATGCTGCAACTTTCTTTGTGCAGATGGATCCATGGGAGGATAGAAAAGATCCTTCGCTTCAGCTTGGAGGAATGTTGGCAACCTTGAACCGGAAGTTTGCTTCTATTACCGAAGGGAATATCGTGGTGGTTCCGCCACCGGCAATTCCAGGCTTGGGTAGCACCGGCGGTTTCAGTTTCATGCTGGAACAGCGATCTGCCGCAGGAGATATTAAAGAATTTGAAGGAGTCATGGGGCAGTTCCTTGCCGCAGTAAATCAACGTCCGGAAATTGCGATGGCATACAGTTTCTTTACTGCGCAAACGCCTGGATATCATGTGACTGTAGACAGAGAAAAAGCCAAGAAATTGGGGGTTCCACTGACCGAGATCTTCACCACCATGTCAAATTACATGGGGAGTTCATATGTCAATGACTTCACCAAATACGGGCGAAACTTCCGAGTAGTGGCCCAAGCTGACACCTCTTACAGGGCTGGAATTGATGATTTGGAGCAATACTATGTGCAGAGTACAGGAGGAGAATCGGTGCCATTGAGTGCGTTAATCAGTTATGAAGTGGTCGAAAATGCTCCGGTTATTTCTCACTACAACTTATTCCGCTCCGCAGAAATCAATGGAAATGCAGCACCTGGATTCAGTAGTGGACAAGCGCTGGCAGCTTTGGAAGAAGTGGCAGCAGAAGTATTACCTGCAGGATATGGGTATGATTTCTCCGGCTTGAGCAGAGAAGAGCTCTCTTCTGGAAACGCAACAATCTTAATCTTTACGCTGGCAATTGTGCTGGTTTCCTTGCTTTTGGCAGCCTTGTATGAAAGTTGGTCTGTGCCATTCTCAGTCTTGCTTGCCTTACCATTGGGCGCATTTGGAGCGATTGTAGCCTTACACTTCCTTCCAAAACTAGATAATAACATCTATGCACAGATTGGTCTGATTACGCTGATTGGTTTGGCTGCGAAAAACGCCATTCTGATTGTGGAATTTGCCAAAGAACGTGTGGATGTAGGCATGCCACTGGTCCAAGCAACGCTGGAAGCAGTTCGCTTGAGACTTCGTCCGATTATCATGACCTCGCTTGCCTTTATCCTTGGTGTGGTTCCTTTGGCTATTTCCAGTGGCGCTGGTGCAGTGGCGAGACAGACTATTGGTTTTACCGTGATCGGAGGGATGCTTGCCGCGACCTTCTTGGCGATCTTCTTTGTACCGGTTCTTTACGTGGTGATTACTAGAATCGCCTACGGCAAAAAGACATTAGCGGAATTGGAAGCCAATTATGATCCAAGTAAGCACGAGAATCATTAAGTGATTTATTAGCTAGCTAGAATTCAAATGCCCCCAGAAAGCGTAGCGCTTGATGGGGGCATTTTTGTGTTTAAATAAAGTGATCGCTCTTTTTAGGACTTAGCAGGGAATGTTCCAAGTTCGATAAGTGCTCCTATTTTATTTCTTCTTGTATTTCAAGATAATACCTAAGCTCAGCCAAGGTGTATCTACTTCCAAATCTTATAATTAAACACTAATCGCTTGGAATGGATCAGCGTTCGCCAGTCGATGAAAAAAAGACAAAAAATCAGAAATAAAGCAAATAAAAGGCTTGCGGCAGACTTCCAGGAGAAGGCATTGTCAAGTATAGTTTGAGTATTTTCTGCAGCATATGCACCTAAAAGTAAGGCGAAAGTGTCACTGGTGAATTTACCAATGATAAATGCCGGGATAATAAAGATGGGCTTTAATCTTGAAATGCCAGCCCCCAAAAAAAGTGGAGTGGTAGGGAGTGGTAACAGGGAATAAGCAAGTATGATCATTTGCCCCTTCCATTTATTCTCTCTCATTTTTTCTCCAAGGAACTGAATGTCATTATTCTTCGATTTATTCAGATACTTAATAGCCAGCAACGGAGCATATAAAAGAAGAATGTATCTGCCTAAAACGGAGCCAGCTACCCCTATTACAATTACCGCCCAGACATTTAACTGGAAAATGATTTGTAAAAATACCATGATGGTAAATGCGGGGGCGAAAGGGAAAGGCACTATATCAAATAATAGTGCCCCTAAGAAAACTAAGAAATACTGCCACCACATGCTTTTAGGTATTGATTTTTTACTGAATAATTTTAGTTGACTAGCAGGGCTAGATGATATCTTAAGGTTTGGTTGAAAACCATAAGACGCTATTTACCTAGCCCTTTTGCTGTGTCAAATCTGTGGGTTTTTAAGCGCAGAAAAAAATCGGGGATTCTTATATATTTTCAGGGTGGAGATCTAGGCTGTAAAACCTCCATCGACTACGTTGGTCGATCCTGTGATAAACTTACTTCGGTCTGATGCCAGAAAGAGCGCCATTTCAGCGATGTCTTCATTAGATGCGTAATGACCAAGAGGAATCATTTTTGTAAAGCTTTCTTTTACCGCTTCTCCTGCTCCCGGTGCAAAACCTTCTTCCAACGAACGCATCATTCGATTATCTACCGGTGAAGGATGGATAGAATTTACCCGGATTTTATCGGGCGCACCTTCCAAAGCTCCCGTTCTCATCAATCCTATCGTGGCATGTTTACTGGCTACATAGGCTGAAACTTGTGCAGTTCCCCGGAGTCCCGCCACTGAAGAGGTGATAATCACTGAACCTCCGCCGCCTTTTTTTAGAGCGGGAAAACCATATTTCATTCCCAACCAAACTCCTTTGACATTGACTCCTATTACCTGGTCAAAAATCTCCTCAGGATACTCGGACATCGGTTTGACTACACCCTCTACGCCTGCATTGAGAAAGATTACGTCTATTTTCCCAAAGGTTTTGAGCGCCTCATCCATGTACCTCGTTACGTCTGCAGCTTTGGACACGTCCGCCTGAATGTAGCTGACATTTTTTCCTTCAAGTTCCTTCTTAGCCGCGTCTAGGTTTTTCTGGCTGAAGTCTACTAAAGCTATTCCCTTTGCTCCTTCTTTCAGAAAAAGTTTGGCAGTGGCAAGTCCGATTCCGCCTGCTCCACCTGTAATAATTGCGATTTTATCTTTCAGTTCCATGGTACAGTGTTTTTGGTTTAATTAGCTCAATTTAACCAGTTAGAAAAGAAGAAGTCCTGATATGAATCATGTCTGCAAATAAATCTTCCCTATTCTCAGTACCAATTTCAGAGTAGATTAGTCTGCTTATAGCTGCCAAAAGATTGAATAGATTCACTCGGATTGATAGGAAGGTGTAATTATATCCGAATCTGTACGGGATACAACTAGGCTAGCATTTTATAGCTAGCCGGATAGAAGCGTGCTGTAGGGACGCTAGATTCGTAGCCTAAGGTTTCAACCCCGGGTAAATTAATAATATTGGCTTTAGTTAGACGTATCTTGCCACAAAAACCAAAAGGTTATGGAAACTGCTCAGATCGCGGCAATTATTCTGATTGTTGCTTTTTTACCGCTGATATATTTTACAAGAAGAAGCTCAGATATTCGAATTGATGGAAAAAATCTGGTGATTCGCTACCCCTTGCGCAAAAAAGAAATCAATCTTGACAAGGAACTCAAAAGCTGGAAATTGCAAGAAATCAATCGTCTATGGATTGGGAAAACTCAGGCAATAAATCTGGAACTTCAAAGCGGCAAGTGGCATCATGTTGATTCCCGATTCAATCGAGAGACTTTTAATTCGGTTTATGCAGTGTTAACTGAAAATTATGAGGAATATAGAGAGGCTGATCTCAGCTAGTTTTTTTACTTTTTCTTCACATATCACACTTAATTTTTGAACCTCGATGAATTCAAGAGCAGCTAAAAAGGTCTATAGCAAAACTATTGGCTAACTTTTTTAAAGGAATTGGTTAACATAAAATAGTAGAATATGCTAAGACCCGCCACCAATCCTAATTCAAGAAAGTCCTTTAAATTTTCATCTATATCGAAATTTCGATTCAACAAGCTAAAAACTAATACGATCGGGATTCCTATAATTATTGCAAAAGCAAACAGTCGAAGACCTATTACAAATGACAGGGAAAGAAATCTTCCGAAATAATCCTTTTTGTCACCTGCTGAGTTAATGTCAAATGTCATCTTTGCCCCAACTACCGTAACAATAATTTCTATAATTATTTCAACAACGATAACCCATTTTACCGTGTAGTCATTAGTTGATAGATAAGAGAAAATTGAAAATATTATCAAATTTGCTAATAGGTAATTAAAAAAGGTACTTTCCGAAACGTCGCCAATTTTAAGTTTGCGTTCTAATTCTTTGATGTCAAACCAAATCATATCATTTATTTTAGTGTTTTTAGTTCATCAAGATATTACTTTTATTCTCGACTCCAATAGCCTTGAGACAATGAATTTTAACTTGGAAACGAGAATTATTCGAAACTGAATTCTCAATCTTTTTTCATGACTCCCAAGATCCATTCTAGTTGGATACTGAGCCACTAATTCGAAGTGGGAAGAAAAGTGGTATAAGGAAATTTAATTTAGTCAGTGGAGCAATAGTAAATGTATAGGCTCAATATCAAGCCATACTGCTTTTCTGACTTGTCTTTTTACCCCTTTTCCCAAACCCACTCCTATAATTTCCAATTACTTTTCTGAATTTTTCCCCCTATCTTTTTGGCTTAACCCCAATCCTGATGTTTAAGACCCTTTTTACTACCGTCCTATTTCTTTCATTTGCGCTGTCTGCCTTTTCGCAAGACCTCTCTCAAATCTTGAATTCTTACCAATTCCGAAATGTTGGTCCGCTCCGTGGAGGTCGAGTAACTGCGGTGGAAGGGGTGGATTCCAAGCCTTCTAATTTTTACATGGGAGCAACTGGTGGAGGAGTCTGGAAAACGGAGGATTATGGGATCACTTGGAAGAATATCTCAGATGGCTATTTTCCCACGCCTTCGATCGGAGCAATTTCCGTTTATCAAAAGCAACCTGAAATTATTTACGTGGGTACAGGTTCGGATGGACTTCGCTCGAATGTGATCACCGGAAAGGGAGTCTTCAAGTCCAAGGACGAGGGTAAAACCTGGGAATTTGCAGGCTTGAAAGATGCCGGACAGATCGGTGCGGTGGAAATTCATCCAACGAATCCGGAAATCGTTTATGTGGCTGCGATCGGCCAGGCTTTTGGAAAGAATTCAGAGCGAGGAGTATTTAAGACTGTCGATGGTGGAGCAAGCTGGGAGAAAGTTTTTTATCATTCGGATAGTGTTGGAATTTCCGATTTGGAGCTTGCACCGGATGATCCAAATACTATTTATGCGGGTGCTTGGCGAGGAGAGCGTAAGCCTTGGACGATTACTTCGGGTTCTTCAGAAGGGGGCGTGTACAAGTCTACTGATGCTGGGAAAACTTGGGCCAAGCTGAGCAAAGGACTTCCAAGCAAATTGACTGGAAAGATTGACTTTGCCGTTTCGCCGGCTGATCCAAATGTGGTCTATGCGAATATTGAGGCTTCGGATAAGCAGGGTGGACTTTATAGGTCTGCTGATCGAGGAGCAACTTGGGAGTTTGTCTCTGATAATTCCAACCTGACGAATCGGCCTTTCTACTACGCAAACATTTACGCCAATCCAAAAGATGCCAATACGGTTTACAATAATGCCTTACGTTTTCAGCGCTCGTTTGATGGAGGGAAAACTTGGAAATCCATATCCACTCCGCATGGCGATAATCATGATATTTGGATCAATCCGAGTGATACTACCATCTGGATTCAAGCCAATGATGGTGGGGCAAACATCACGCAGAACAATGGCGTGAGTTGGTCCACCCAATTCAACCAACCTACAGCAGAGCTTTATCAAGTGGAAGTAGATGATCAATATCCTTACTGGCTCTATGCGGGTATGCAGGATAACTACAGTACGATTGCCGTACCGAGCATGCCGCCTTTAAGTGTGCAGGCGGGGAGCAATGCCTACATCATCAATACCGGAGGTTGCGAAACAGGCCCTGCGGTACCAAAGCCCGGTGATCCGAATATTGTCTATTCGAATTGTAAGGGAAGATTTGGAGTCTATGACAAGCGTACCGGACAGGAAATGCAGTAT
>JAFMBQ010000612.1 GCA_017858365.1 Algoriphagus sp.
AGCTGTAAATCTTGTCTGTACCCAAATCGGCAACTATTAAAAATTCCCCATCTGGGCTGAATACCGTACTATGTACATGTGCTTTTTCTTGTCGACTCTCATTGATGCTTCTTCCATTATGCTGGATTGTTTGAAGATGGGAGAGTTGATTGGAAGGATTCAATTTATAAATGCTCAGACTGCCTCCAGTATAATTAGCTGCAACGACAAATTGCTCATTGGGAGAGAATCCGATATAGCAGGGATGATCACCATAGGATGGGATCGTGTCAAGAGGAATTAATTTCTCACCGGCTAATCCAAATACCATCAAATTTCCACCATTGATAGTTGCATCTTCTTCCAAAGATATAACCAAGTTTTCTGCACGATTTGCCAGTAGGAAGGAAGGATTATGGATTCCTTCAAAGATGGTTTCTACCGTTAATGAATTATTTTCTGGAGCAAATTTCAATAAGTTAATTCCCTGATTGGTACTGTCAGTGTAGGTACCGATCAGAAAAGAATAGAGGGGTGAGGAGGTATTCATTTCTTTGGTTTTAGAAGAATCGCAAGCTGAGAATAAAGCAAGCAGGATAAGGAGAATTGGAATTCGTTTCATAGTTTAATTTAAGCAATTTATCTTCTTATTTTAAAAATCAGCTTTCGGAGTGATCCATTGTTTTATTAAAAATATCGGATAAAAATCAATATATTTTTATTGAGTTTATAATAATTGAATTGAAAAATATAAAATTCACTAATTTACAACTTGATAAAATCAGCGCTAAAAGATGTATAAAACTTATGATACTGAAGTCGCCAAGCGATTTACGATTTACAACAGTTTATTTTTGGACCTTCCCTTTGATCACATTTACCGGACGGGCACGCTACTGCCAATTTTAGGGACAGCCTGCCAAAAGGGTTTTGAAGAAGGGCTAAGTCCCAAGCAGATCATCGGAGGATTCTTTGAAGAGATGATGCCTGATGTGGAAGGCAAAAAGCAAATTGATTTATTGTTTCAAATGATCCAATATGTGGAGCGTCAAGTGGTACTTTTTGATTCAATTGAAGATGCTGCTTACGAAAAAATCAATGATTTGAAGGGTAAAGGGTCGATTAGTGCTTTAATCAATCGAACCGATAATGATAAAAAGCGTGAAGAATTGATTGAAAAGCTCAAGACTTTTTCTGTCCGATTAACACTTACCGCTCACCCAACCCAGTTTTATCCTGGAAATGTCTTGGGGATAATCACAGATCTAGAAAATGCAATCCGAACAGATGATATCGGTAAAATCAATTCGCTCCTTCAGCAACTCGGCAAAACGGGCTTTACGAAGCGGGAAAAGCCAAGTCCATATGATGAGGCAGTTAGCTTAATCTGGTTTCTGGAGAATATTTTCTATAAAAGTATTCCTGATATCATGATTCGCTTGCTTAATTCACTTGAAATCCCAATTCATACTTGGGAAAACCCAGGCTTATTTAAAGTAGGCTTTTGGCCAGGTGGGGACCGTGATGGGAATCCATTCGTGACTTGGGAGATTACCCAGCAAGTAGCACTTCGATTGAAAAAGTGGATTCTAAGATGTTACTATCGCGACATGCGAAAACTTCGACGAAGACTGACATTCAAACATGTCGAAGAAATTATCATTAAAGTAGAAAAAGGACTTTTCTCTACACTTTTTGAGGAATCATCTTTTTATCATACTGCGGATCAACTTTTAGAAGATTTATTGAACGCAAGAGAGGCTTTGGTTACGCATCATGAAGGCTTATTCGTAGAAATACTCGATGAGTTTATTCTGAAAGTCAAGATTTTCGGCTTCCATTTCGGTTGTATGGATATGCGCCAAGACAGTAGGAAGCATGATGCACTTTGGGATGAAATATTTGAAATTCAAGGAAAAACGTTTGCTGAATCTGAAGAAGCGCAAATTGAGCAAATCTTCGCAACGGATTCATTGCCTGCTTTAGATCAATTCAAGGAGCCTTTCCATGTAGAGATGTTGCAATCCTTTGGAGTCATTGATCCGATTCAAAAAGAGAGTGGAGAAGAAGTGCTTAATCGCTATATTATTTCCAACAGTCAATCCAAAAAGCACATTTTGGAAGTATTCCGATTGGCACAGTTGACCTTAGGAAAAGGTAAAGAAAGCCTTCCGATCGATATTGTGCCACTATTTGAGACGATTGATGATTTGAGTGAGGCTCCGGCTATCATGACGCAGCTTTACCAATTGCCAGTTTATAAAGATCACCTTAAGACCCGAGGAAATAAGCAAACGATCATGCTAGGTTTTTCTGACGGTACGAAAGATGGTGGATATATTAAAGCAAACTGGTCGATCCTTAGAGCTAAAGAGGAATTGACCCGGGTATCGAGAGAAAATGGAATAGCAGTAGTATTCTTTGATGGTCGAGGTGGACCTCCTGCAAGAGGAGGGGGGAACATGCATAATTTCTATGCTTCACTAGGAGAAAAAGTAGAAAACTCTGAGATCCAAGTAACTATACAGGGGCAGACTATTTCGGCAAATTATGGCAAGCAAGTTTCTTGTACCTATAACCTTGAACAGTTGCTCAGCGCGGGATTAGAAAACCATTTGTATTCGGGAGTAGAGAAAAATCTTAACCTTGATCAGCGTGCTTTGATTGAGGAGTTAGCTAATGAGGCCTATGAGTCGTATAAAAAGTTTAAAAACCATCCTCAATTTGTACCCTATCTGGAGCATGTGACTCCTTTGAAGTATTTTGGAATGACTAATATAGGATCCAGACCATTGA
>JAFMBQ010000074.1 GCA_017858365.1 Algoriphagus sp.
CCCTGTTGAAGGGATTGATCGGTTCACAAAGCCCGCCCAATTCCCCATTGCAGGAATATAACTCTCACTGAATACGCCAACGGATTGACCTTCTCCATAAGTTGCATAGAAAGAAACTCCTCGAAGATTCCCCTCTGAATCATTGGCCGTTATTCTAAAATTCAAGCCGTCAGGTGCTGCCCCGATAGTCTCAATCGCACAGGCAGATACTTCATTAGATCCATGTCGGATACTTTCAATAATCGTAGCCGGTAAATGATTATCGATGAAAAGCTGCAAAGTCTGAGATTCACCTGGGACATCTACGAAACCAACTCGCTGATAAAACGTCACTTTTATTTGATAGAGACCTGGTAGTAATGCATTAGTCGGGAATTGGATCAAAAGATCATCTATGGAATAATCCAAAGAAGGATCAGTCAACTCATAAAATCCAAGACTCGAAGGAGCAAAAGACTCCAGCACATAGGTCGATCCATTCCACCTGTAGTTTGACCAATTAGAGATCAGTCTAGCGAAAGATTCTCCGGGACCGGCCACTTCCACCCGATATTTCCGAATGGAGCTTGAATAAAGGGTCTGTAATTTCAACCTATTTCCAATCAGATTGAGTGTTCCACCGAAAGCGGCATTTTGAACTTCCACATAATAGCCTGGATCAGTCGTTGCTCTACCAGAACTCAATATTTTAGTAGTCGGAATTAGTCCCACACTACCTACAATAGGCCCTAATAGTGAAGGAGCAATCACTGGCTTTCTACATAGAATCAGCTGACGAAGTTTTGTAAAATCTTTGTAGAAATTTCCTGGAAAGTCTGTAGTAAATGCAGGATTGCTTGATCTGACCCTAAAACCAAAATAGGTATAAGGTGTACTTAGTGGCCAAGAAAGTGCTACGTTGATTTCATTAAGATCGATCCGGAATTTCCAGATCCGATGCGAAGTACTGGAGTAAGGGCTTGGACCAAACTCTTGAACTACTTCAGAAAGAGACAAGTCTGGGGACAAGCCCGTCCAGGTTCCAGGGCCAAGATACTTTTGTCTTCCAAGTTTATTTGGTTGACCTGGATAAAGACCATAATTCACATCGACATTAGCTGTGATGGATCGGTCTCGATTCGTGTCAAATGAAAGCCAGAAATAATCATTCGTGCTACTGTCATTTCCCGTGTCATCAAGCACATCGAGTGCTAAATAAAGAAATCTAGCATCATTTTTCGCCAGAATATACCCTCTTGAAAATTTGAGTTCCCCGGCATCTTCCCATCCTCCAGAATTAATCGGAGTATTGAGATTGATGGGGTTAACTGCCCATTCACTTTTAAAAGGGAAAGCAAAAAGTAATGGAGTGGTGATGGATAAATTTTTAAGCTTAGCCATTTTTAGTGTGGTTGAATAAAAAAGAAAACTGTAATTGAAAATCTCCAAAAAAATGGAGACGAAAATCTCATCCCATTAAAGGGAACCAAAACGCATTAGTTAAACTAATTTTATAAACAATTGAATGTCAGTCATTTAAAATTAATAATTTGCTCTAAAAAAAGAACTTTCCCAGACATTTATTTTCAAAAAATATAAATTAGATGAAAAAATAAATATCATTTATTAGATACAATCAGAATTGAATCCTGAAGCTTAAATACCTTTTGCATGATAAATATTTGAGTGACCTTGATCCCTATATTGAAATATGAGAGACTATCGAAGATCTATTATTTAAAGAAAAAAAAAGCCTTGAGGAGATCCCCAAGGCTATTCATTATAAGTATTAGATTTATTTAGCTGGTAAAACTTTAGCACTGACTTCTCCAAATCCAACTCGAACCCCGTCCTTTTCACCAAATCCTTTCATGATTACGGTATCCCCATCTTCAATGAATTTGCGTTCCTCTCCAGTATCTAACTTCACCGCCTTGGTTCCTTTCCAAGATAGTTCCAGCATAGACCCGTAGGAATTCTCATCTTTTCCGGAAATGGTACCAGAGGCCATCATATCACCTACATTGATATTGCATCCATTGACGGTGTGATGGGCCAGTTGCTGTGCGACATTCCAGTACATGTATTTGAAATTTGAAGTAGTAACCTTGGATGTCTTTTGACCTTCTGGCTGGATATATACTTCCAACTTCAAGTCAAAATTTCCTGGTCGATCGTATTTCAAATAGTCCAACACCTCAGGTTCTTGTACAGGTCCTTCAATTCGAAATTGCTCCAAAGCCTCAATAGTCACTACCCAAGGGGAAATGGATGAGGCAAAGCTTTTTCCAAGAAAAGGGCCTAGCGGAACATATTCCCAAGCCTGAATATCTCGTGCAGACCAGTCATTGAAAAGCACAAATCCAAAAATATAATCCTCAGCTTCTGAAGTGGAGATAGAGTCTCCCAGTTTGGTCTGCTTACCTGTGATGAATGCCAGTTCCAATTCAAAATCCAATCTTCGGCTTGGACCAAAAGCTGGTTTTTCCATATCAGGATCTTTGAATTGTCCTTTTGGTCTATGTATCGGTACTCCCGAAGGAATAATCGAAGATGCCCGACCATGATAGCCCACAGGTAAGTGTTTCCAGTTTGGCAATAGCGCATTTTCCGGATCCCGAAACATCGCTCCTACATTGGTGGCATGCTCTATACTGCTGTAGAAATCCGTGTAATCTCCAATCTTCACAGGCAAAAGCATCTCCGCTTCTTTCCGGTTGACCATCACTTTACCACGAATCGAATGATCTCGAAGCTCTTCATTTTCTGCTAGAAGCAAATGCTGGACTCGCTCGCGAATTTTCCGGGTTTGTACTTTCCCTAAGGCAATCATCTCATTTAATGATTCCGTTAAAAATAGCCCCTCTGGTAAAAATAGGCTAGCAAAAAACCCTTCTTGATCGAGTATACTAAGATCCACAATCTTGTCGCCAATGGCCACACCAATTCTTGGATTAAGTTTTTTATTTTTAAAAACCCCAAAAGGTAAGTTGTAAATCGTAAAATCTGAGTTCTTGGGAATTTCCACCCAAGTGTTCAGGGTGATCATTGGATTATCGGTCATATAACTGATTCTTGAAAGGGCAAATTTAGGACTTCAAAAGTAAAACAAAAGGAATAACTGAAATGAGCTTGAATTCAATTCTCAATTCGCTCCAACTGAAAAATAGAGAATCATTCAAAAAACAATCATACTCAGACCAAAGCCATTTAACTCCTTGGATTTCCATTCCAAAAAAATAAATATTGAATGTTGATCCTGATCCTTATCTTGAACTACAACCTAATTTATTTCCAATGAAACATAATTTAAGGATTTTAGGATTTTTCGTTTTGAGCTTCGTTTGCTTCTCGGCATGGGCACAAGAAAAATCAATTCTCGATCAGATAGATGAGGTAGGAATTATTGACCAAAAGGTCATGATGCCTATGCGAGATGGAGTCAGATTGGCCACCGATATCTACCGACCAAAAGGAAACGAAAAAGTACCGATCGTATTTTCCAGAACACCCTACAACTTCAATACGTGGGGAAATGGCGAAATGAATACACGAACCATGGAAACCGCACTTTCTTGGATCAAAAAAGGCTACGCTTATGTTGTTCAAAATGAACGAGGACGATACTTTTCCGAAGGAGAATGGGATATTCTAGGCACCCCACTCACTGATGGCTACGACGCAGTTGATTGGATGGCTAAGCAGGCTTGGTCAAATGGAAAAGTTGGAACACTAGGATGCTCCTCCACAGCTGAGTGGCAAATGGCGGTCGCTTCTTTAGATCATCCGGCTTTGGCAGCTTTAGTTCCTCAGGGCTTTGGAGCAGGTGTAGGTAAAATCGGTGACTTTTGGGAGCAGGGTAACTGGTACCGAGGTGGTGCCGGTCAGATGCTTTTCACTAATTGGCTCTACAGTGTACAGCATGACCCGATGGCACCAAAACTCCCAAAAGGAATCGGCCAAGAAGATCTTTTGAGACTTCAGCGCTTTTATGACATGTCACCAGAGTACCCGAGAATTGATTCAAAAGCAACGTTGAGTCACTTACCGATTCAGGATATCCTCAAAGCTGCGAATGGCCCGAAGGGAATCTACGAGGAAATGATTACTCGTAAGCCCAATGATCCTAAATGGTTTAATGGAGGCTTATACCATGATGAGCAACCTTTTGACAAACCAAGCTTCTGGTTCGTGTCTTGGTTTGACGTTTCGGCTGGCCCCAATATCGCTTTGTATAATCACGTCAGAGAAAATGCAGTCTCTGAAATGGCTCGAAACAACCAATACTTGGTTATCGCTCCGGTACTCCATTGCTCTTATACAAGAGCTACAGAAAACACCATGGTCGGCGATCTAAGTGTCGGTGATGCGAGATTGAATTATGATGAGATGATCACTGCTTGGTTCGACAAGTGGCTAAAAGGCGAACCATCGGAGCTAGTATCTGAAATGCCAAAAGTCCAATACTATACCATGGGATCAAATGAGTGGCAAAGTTCGGACGTCTGGCCACCTGCAGAAGCCGTGATGACCACCATGTATTTGGAATCGGATGGTAATGCAAACACTAGATTAGGTTCTGGAAAACTCACTTCAAAAAAACCTAGAAAAGACAGTCCTGACACCTTCAAATACGATCCTATGAATCCAGTGGAATCCAAAGGAGGAAATGTTTGCTGTACTGGAAATGCAGTTACCGGTGGTTCCTTTGACCAAAGCGAAATGGAAATGCGGGATGATATCTTGGTGTACACATCCGATGTATTGGAAGAGGGCGTAGAAGTATCCGGCTTTATTGAATCATACCTTTATTTATCTTCAGATGCCAAGGATACTGATATCACCATCAAACTGATAGATGTACATCCAGATGGTAAAGCTTACAATCTAGATGAAACTATCCAGCGAGTTCGCTACCGAGAAGGCTATGAGAAAGAAGTCTGGATGGAAGACGGAAATGTTTATGAAGTCAAAATGACTCCTATGAGTACTTCGAATTTCTTTGCGAAAGGTCACCAGATCAGAATCGAAATTAGCAGCTCCAACTTCCCACGGTTTGACCGAAATATGAATACCGGTGGAAATACTTATGATGAAACCGAAGGTGTGGTTGCTACCAATTCCATTCATCATGGAGGAAAGAGTCTGAGTAGAATTGTGCTCCCAATGATTAAATAATTACTCATTTAGAGACTAAAACAAAAAAAAGGTGATGGAAAATCACCTTTTTTTATGCTTAAAATAATATTTTCACCCATCTACTTCCTTCACATCATGAATATAATCCTTTCATATAAATTATCTTTAGTATAAACTACTTTTAATTTGTTCAGAAAATAAAATTTAGGAGATTAAAGGTTATATCTAACCAAATTTCCTATGTCAAAAATCTACAAATTTCTGACTACTATGGCCTTTATGTGGCTATCAGTAGGCTGGGCTTGGGCACAATACACCGTGTCAGGCAACGTGTCCGATGAACGAACGGGCGAACCCTTAATTGGCGCGAGTATAATTCTGAAAGGAACAACAAGCGGAGCTATCACAGATCTTGATGGTAACTACACGCTAAATCTTCCCGGTTCAGATCAAAGAGAAGTGGTGTTCTCCTCAATCGGGTATCTTTCCCAGACCATTACGGTCGGTCCTTCAATGAGCACACTGAACGTTCAACTCAAACAAGATGCGACCAACTTAGAAGAAGTAATCGTAACTGGTCTTGCTTCTTCGGTAAAACGTAGTAACCTGGCGAATGCCGTTTCCTCTGTCTCTGCAAGAGACCTCACAGGAACAACCACAATCCAGACTACTGACGGTGCGCTGTATGGTAAAGTCGCAGGAGCAACGATTCGATCCAACGGCGGAGCTCCAGGAGGAGGTATCTCGATACAATTACGAGGTATTTCAAGTTTACAGGGGGCATCTCAACCACTGATCATCGTCGATGGAGTATACATCAATAATGCTTCCCAACGCACTGGTCGTGCTACAGTATCTGGTGCCGGCGGTTCAAATCAAGATGACGGGGCTAATCGATTAGCTGATATCAACCCTGCTGATATCGAAAACATCGAAATTCTGAAAGGTCCATCTGCAGCAGCAATTTATGGGACAAGAGCAAATGCGGGTGTAATCATCATCACTACCAAAAGAGGGAAAGAGGGACGAACTACCGTTTCCCTATCTCAAGATGTGGGTTTTGCTAAGCCACTTAGACTATTAGGCGTGGATGATTGGAGCGAAGATAAAATCAACTTCTTTTTTCCTGAATCCAGAAGACCTGTAGAATTAGAGCGATTTAGAGCTGCGCAAGCAAGTGGCAACTTTACTGATTATGAAGACTACTTCTATAACAACAATGCACTCCTTCTAAACACCAGAATCAATGTTTCCGGTGGAAGTGAGAAAACAAAATTCTTTATTTCCGGAAATATTACAAATGAAGACGGAACCGTAAAAAACACCGGATTTGAGCGATATTCTATCCGAGCTAATGTTGATCATAAAATCACTGACAAAATCAAACTGGGAGTATCTTCAAATTATATCCGATCGAGTACGGATAGAGGATTTACTGGAAACCAGAATAACTCTGGAGCAAGTATTGGCTATAGCATCGCATATGTTCCTAATTACTACGACCTTCGCAGAAGAGAAGATGGGAGCTATCCTGTCAATCCATATTTCTCAGAAAACCCTGTTTCAGTGACAGATAATGGTCAAAACAATTCTCAGGTTAACCGATTTATTCAGGCATTTACCTTGGAACTTGACCTTCTCAAAACTCAAAACAGTTTTTTAAAAGCAACGATATCCGGAGGTTTGGATTTCCTTCAAAACTCATCTGAGGTATATCTTCCTGAGTTTTTACAATTCCAAAGCGGACAAGCTAATCCTGGGGACATCTTAGTGGGAAAGCAGGAAAGCTTCAATACCAATTTTCAGGCAGCACTTGTTTACAACTGGAATCTTGGAAAAGTAAATATGAACTCTCAAGCAGGATTAGTAAGATTGGATTTTGATGATAGCTCTTTATTCAACAGAGGTAGAGGATTAGTCCCTGGACAGAAAAACCTTCAACAAGCTAATATTCAGGAAATCAATAGCCAGTTTAACAGCAAAATCCAAGAAGCTGGAATTTTCCTTCAACAAGAGGCTAATTTCGAAGACAAAATCATCGGTACATTAGGGATCAGATGGGACAAATCAACGCTCAATGGAGACCCTAACCAATTTTTTGCTTTTCCAAGAGCAAGCATGGCTATCAATTTGACCAATTTTGATTTTTGGAGTAGTTCGGTAATCAGTCAGCTTAAGCCAAGAATCGCTTATGGAGAGACAGCAGGCCCTGTAGCTTTCGGCGCCACATTTACGCCACTAGGAGGCACTAATATCGGTGGGCTTTTAGGTTCTACTGTTTCTACTTCTATCGGAAACACGCAGATTCAACCGGAGACCGCTACAGAATTAGAATTTGGGATTGATGCAGGATTCTTCAATAATAGAATAAGTTTGGAGGCAACCTACTACATCAAAAACACCCAAAACAACTTGCAAAACCTGAATCTTGCTCCATCGACCGGTGTAAATACAACACCAAGTAATGAAGCAGAACTTCAGAATAAGGGATTAGAATTAGGACTTTCTGGAACTGTAGTGGAGAAATCAAATTTCCGTTGGTTCTCTAGAATCCTTTACTGGCAGAACGACATCAAAATGACCAAGCTAGGTATCCCAACTTATTTATCAGGTGGTTTTGGTTCCGGTCTAGGTACTTTCCTTTATGCTGAGGGCTATTCTCCTACGACTATTGTAGGTTCGCCAGCTGATCCAACTATTCCAGGTGGATTTACAGTTTGGGGTAATGCACAGCCTGACTTTAATCTATCTTTCTATAATTCTTTTAATATTTTCAAAGGATTGGAGTTCTCTTTCTTAGTGGATTGGAGACAAGGCGGTGACAACATCAATTTGACCTCTTTCTTAACAGACGGTGGCGGAACTACCAATGGTTGGTTTGGTGACGACAACGGAGACGGAGTTCCAAATGGTCGTCAGCGTGAACCAGAACCTTTCAATAATGCAGGAAGATGGGTTCAGGATGCCACATTTGTAAAAATCAGAGAAATCGGATTGTATTACACCTTCCCTAGAACGACCATTTCTAATTTGTTTGGAAACTCAGTTCAGAATATGCGTATTGGTTCTTCAGTAAATAACGCATTTCTCTTCACTAACTATAAAGGCTACGATCCTGAAACCTCCACTTTTGGAGCTCAGGCGGTGCAAAATAACGTGGACATAGCTCCATACCCTACCCCGAGAAGGATTTTCTTTCACATAACTATTGACTTTTAATCGGCCTAACTATGAAAAATATAGCTAAAAACTTAGGATTTATGCTGATTACAGCCGGTTTGACTTTCGGTTGTAATCCGCTACAATTGGATGATATCCAAGATCCAAATAACCCTTCTGTGGGAAGTATCGCTAATAATGCAACTTCGCAACAGATTCAATTCTTGATTACGGGACTTGAATCAAGGCATCGAGGATATGTGACTAACATATCTCAGGCATGGAACACATTCGGACGCGAGGTATGGTATTTAAATGCCTCTGATCCTCGATTTCAGACAGATTGGCTTGGCCAAAATGGAAGAGTTCCAGATCGCTCATATTTCGGATTTGGAAATACAGGAGGCGGCTCATGGGCTTCACCTTACCAAGCAATCAAACAAGCGGATGTACTTCAATTGGCAGCAGCAAACACTACCAATATTACCGACTCCCAAAAAAGTGCTGTAGTTGGATTTGCAAAGACCATTCAAGGCTATCAGTTCATGATTCCAGCCAACTTTGTCTATCAAAATGGAATCCGAATGGAGGTGTCTGACCCACTAAATCCAGGACCATTTGTTCCTTACGAACAAGCTCTCGACCAAATCAAGATAATTCTGGATGAGGGATTTCAAGCTCTAGGAAGCTCTGGCACTGGTAATTTCCCCTTCAAATTGACGAGTGGATTTACCAGTTTCAATACTATTTCAGGCCTCCAGCAAGTCAATCGCGCAATTACAGCCCGTCTAAATGCTTACCGGAAAGATTGGTCCGGAGTATTGACTGCATTGGACGCTTCATTTATGGACTTAAATGGTGACTTGAAAAAAGGACCTGCACATCCTTATGGTGCTGCTCCAGATATCTTTAACCCTCTATTTTATGTGCCGAATGCAGCGATAAATACCATCGTAGTAGTGCATCCATCTGTGTTGGACGATGCAACTCCCGGAGATCTTCGAGTTCAAAATAAATTTCTAAAACGCACCAACCCTGTAACTGTCACCACAGATGCGGGAGCACTGGTAGGGACACATCAAGACGCCAGATGGGTAAACAATACCGCCCCTATCCCTTTCATTAGAAATGAGGAATTGATCCTCTTGAAAGCTGAGGCTCACGCCAACCTGAATCAGGCGACGGATGCAATAGCAGCAATCAATATCATCCGAATTGCGGCAGGAATTGGGTCCTATACGGGAGCTACCACTCAGGCAGCACTGATCAATGAGATTCTATACCAGCGAAGATATTCGCTTTGGGCTGAACCTTGGGGTCATCGATGGATTGACGCAAGAAGATATGATCGTCTAAACCAGATTCCTACCAGTTATGATAAGGGAGCTATCTTCACCCAATTCCCTCATCCACAAGCTGAATTAAGCTGGGATAATTATGTAGGGAATTAAATTATTGATTGTTTGACAAATAAAAGGGAAGCCATAATGGCTTCCCTTTTTTTGGATATATATAAAAGCCCTCTTTTTCAGGATCAAAATTATCGCTGTCCTGCAGTTTTATTCTATTTTTCATTATTGCAAAGCAGTATTTCTAGCTTATTTTAAAAAGGCAGATTCCAAGAGATTTCAACTGAATCTTGTGAGTAATTTGTCAGATGTTCCAATCAAAGCCTGGAATTTTTTTGTTGCTTAGGAATGAATTTTGCGTCTGTCATCATAACTTAAATGAGTCTTGGCAACTAATCAGCAAGAGACATAATTGCTTTTCTAGACCTTATTTGATGAGAAAATAATCAAAATATCCCATGAGCAGAGGATTTGTAAAAGAAGATGATCAGGAAGAAACTCCCCTGGTACCACCAAGAGCGGAGGTACCTAATGGGATAACCAATTACATCACTCAAAATGGTATGGATGAATTGCTTGCCGAAAAACAGGCGCTAATCAACGAAAAGAGTGCTATAGAAGCTGCAACTGAACAGGAAAAACGCATCGCTTCAAATTTTATCCAAGCGAAAATCTATATGTTGGAAGATCGAATTGCTACAGCCAAAATAGTAGCCCTAAACGAACAACCCAAAGATGAAGTACGATTTGGAGCAACCGTAACCCTCAAAATCGGAAATAGCTCAAAATTTCAAACCTACCAGATTGTGGGCGTGGACGAAGCAGATATCGCAAAAAAGAAAATCTCCTTTATCTCCCCAGTTGCGAAGATATTGATTGGTAAAAAAGTAGGCGAGCAGGCAATCTTAAAGTTGGCTAAAGAAAACAGAGTTTTTGAGGTGAAGGAAATAAGGTATTATTGACCACTTTGGAAACAGAGGGCAGAGAAGACGGAAAAGGGATTTTAGATTCACCTATTGAAAAAAAAAAAATGGCCCTCGAGGATTCAAGTATTGAAAATTTCTTCCAAAGGAACCGATCAACCGGGACCTTTACGAAACCTCAGTGTACTTTCTCATAAAAAGCAATGAATCCACAATTGATCTCCTAATCATGCCTTCAGAATAGGCTTTTTCCTCTATTTTTGCCTCTTCAATAAAACTTCCCTACGAATGTCTATTGCCAGCAAATACGATCCCATTGCAACCGAAACCAAATGGTACGACTACTGGATGGAGCATAAGCTTTTTTCTTCCAAAGTAGATCACAGCAAAGAGCCTTATACTATTGTAATCCCTCCACCAAATGTCACCGGAGTGCTGCATATGGGCCATATGCTAAATAACACCATCCAGGACGTATTGATCCGCCGTGCAAGAATGCAAGGGAAAAATGCCTGCTGGGTACCGGGAACAGATCATGCCTCCATTGCCACTGAGACCAAAGTGGTCAATATGCTCAAGGATCAAGGAATAGATAAGAAATCCCTGACCCGAGAAGAATTCCTTTCTCATGCTTGGGAATGGAAGGAAAAATACGGCGGAATCATCCTCGAGCAACTTAAAAAATTAGGAGCTTCCTGCGACTGGGATCGGACAGCTTTTACGATGGATCCGGGCCTAAGCAAAGCCGTGATCGATGTTTTCGTAGATCTTCACCAAAAAGGGAAAATCTACCGTGGCATCCGGATGGTCAATTGGGATCCTCAGGGAAAAACTGCGCTTTCTGACGATGAGGTCATCACCAAAGAAATTCAATCGAAACTATACTACATCAAGTATAAAATCGAAGGTTCGGAAGATCAATTTTTGACCATAGCTACCACTCGTCCAGAGACGATCATGGCCGATTCAGCAATCTGTGTAAACCCAAATGATCCTCGGTTCACACACCTGAAAGGAAAAAGAGCCATTATTCCTTTGATCAATCGATCCGTCCCTATCATCGAAGATGAGTATGTGGATATGGAATTTGGTACAGGTTGTTTGAAAGTGACCCCAGCCCATGACATTAATGACTACGAACTTGGAATCACGCATAAATTAGAAGTAATCGACATCCTAAACGATGACGGCACACTCAACGAGAAAGCACAAATCCTGGTTGGTGAGGATCGATTTGTAGCGAGAAAAATGATTGCAAAGCGACTGAAGGAAGCTGAGCAATTAGAAAAAATCGAAGAATACAAATCCAATGTCGGGCACTCGGAACGGACTGATGCGGTGATCGAGCCGAAGCTTTCCCTGCAGTGGTTCCTGAAAATGGAAGACATCACTACGCCAGCTCTGACCTCGGTCATGGAGGATGTGATTCAACTTTACCCACCAAAATTCAAGAACATGTACCGTGCTTGGATGGAAAATGTGCGTGACTGGTGTATCTCCCGTCAACTCTGGTGGGGACATCAGATCCCAGCCTATTACCTTCCAAATGGCGAATATGTAGTTGCTAAATCCAAAGAAGAAGCACTAGTACTGGCCAATGAAAAATTTGAAACAAACTATTCTGAATCAGATTTGACTCAGGATGAAGATGTGTTGGATACTTGGTTTAGCTCATGGCTCTGGCCGATTTCGGTATTTGATACCGAGGTATTTTCTACAGGAAAGCAAAATGAAGAACTGAAATATTACTATCCGACCAATGACTTGGTGACAGCTCCGGAGATCTTGTTCTTCTGGGTAGCTCGAATGATCATTGCTGGTTATGAATACACGGGCGAAAAGCCCTTCAAAAATGTTTATCTGACTGGAATCGTTCGTGATAAATTGGGTCGAAAGATGTCTAAGTCCCTCGGTAATTCACCGGATCCATTGTTGCTTATTTCTCAATATGGAGCAGATGGGGTCCGAACAGGAATGCTCTTCTCCTCCCCTGCAGGAAATGATTTACCCTATGATGACAAGCTAGTCGAGCAAGGAAGGAACTTTGCCAACAAAATCTGGAATGCTTTCCGACTGGTACAAGGATGGGAAATCGATCCAATACTGGACGGTTCGCAGAATGAATCCAGCATCGAATGGTTCGAAAGTCGATTCAATCAGGCTTTGGTAGAAATCAATGAGCACTTTGAGAAATTCAGAATTTCCGATGCGCTGATGTGCACCTACAAATTGGTCTGGGGAGATTTCTGTTCTTGGTATCTCGAGATGATCAAACCGGAATATCAACATCCAATCGATCAAGCTACCTATAACCGAACGATCGAACTGTTT
>JAFMBQ010000613.1 GCA_017858365.1 Algoriphagus sp.
CAAGTAGAGATACACAAAGAAATCCAAGCGCTTGCTGTATTGATTTTGGGTAGCGTCTCCAGACCCTGTCAGCTGAGAGGCCATCAGTGGAGCAGCAGCAGTACGGACTTCATAACTGGCAGATATATCTAGTGTTGCATCCAGCGGGTCTCCGTTCCAAACGATTGTACTTCCTGGAACGATTTCGAACCTCCTGTTGACTAGACTGTAAAGAGACATTTCGTAATGTCCACTTTGCACTACCAATCTTCCACTAAGGCTGGTCCGCCCAATCGGGTCCACGGCCAAATCCAGTTCTCCAGAGGCCGTTAACGCCAAATTATCTCCGGAATTAGAATCAATTACAATTTTGAATCGGGCGGTAGGGTCGACTTCCAATAAAAGTTTAATGTCGTAGCCATTAAATGAATTGGAGATTTCCTCGTCATTTCTGGTCAAGATCGAATCAGGATTTTTCTTATTGACAAAGACTACCACACCGTTTCGCTCAACTAGTTCAGCTTGAGATTCCGGAACGATGAATGTCAAGTCCGTTTGATCTTTGACTGCTATCTTCCCTCTGACAACAGGCAGGAGCAAGTCTCCTGTGATGGAGACCTCCGCGTCGATAGTTCCTGTCCCAAAAAACAGTTCACTCTCCTTATCGGTAGAGTTGATCGCCATAAACTTTTTCGCAGTGACCTTGAGATCAAAAGTAGGATTGATAAATGATTTGGTTCCGATCTCACCACCTACTTCAAACGTATTTTGCGCTTCATCGCGAACGGTGAAATTGGAAAGATAGATCCCTTCTTGATCCAACTTAATTGATTCATCTTCAAATAGGTATTTAGTACCGACTAGTGTTGGGGTGATTGAAGCTCCCTTGAATGTTAAAAGTCCTGTGTAGTTAGGGTAAGTGGTGGTCCCGTTGGCATTAATTTTTCCTTGCAATATTCCACTAGCTTGAGTGATTTGTTCAGGAATTAAGTCTTCTAAAATGGCGAGCTCCAATCGAGTCAAGTCAAGTTCCAAATCGAAGGAAGCCGCTTCTTCATCAGCTATGAAATTGCCGTTGATTTTTAAATCTATGCCGCCACCGCCCAGCTCTGCTTTCAAGGCATAATTGCCAATAGACTTAGCTACAGCATTGAGGTTGAGTGTACCGAGGTTTGTACTCAAAACAGCTAGTGAATCAATCTTCAAATCTCCCAAAATACCTAAAGCTCCGAAAGGCTTCTGGACTATCAGGCGACCTTGTACTAAACCATCCGCAATCACATCCACAGGATTTAAAAAACTGGTAAGATTTTCTAATCGAAATCCATCAAATACCGCTGCGATATGTGGCTTTTCGAGCGATTCTAACTCATCCGTCAGCTCTACCTTTTGATTGTCGGCAGTAAATAGCATGTCGGTAAAGGTGATTTCCTGATTGGAATAAGTAAGGCTATTGGAGCTTGGAACTGTCCATGCTTTTTTGTCTAAAATCAGATTTTCGGGTAGGACTTTTATCTTGACACTATCAGAAAGCAGGTCTATTTGAGAGGATATTTGGGTTAGTATCTCGGATTTTTCAAAAAACTGCAAATCAAGTAGTAATCTCGCATCATCCAGATTTCCAGAGATCAGCGTTTTGTCCATATCAATTGGTCCCGTATTTAATGCTGCAAAGCCAAATTTGAAATCGAATCGCGAACTGTCTGAATTAATCTGAATTCCAAGACTGTCGATTTCTGCACCCCCAAAATTCACAAATGGAAAATTCACATTTGCACTGAGTGTTTTCTCCGCTTCAAAGAAATTCACTTTAATAGAGGAACTGTCCAGTTGGATAAGACCAGGTAAGAGAATTTCATTTAAGATGGGATCTTGTTGCAAAGCAAAGTTCATGTTGAGAATCATGTCTCCTTTGCTGGAAATTGTATCTTTTGTGCCAAAATATCCATTAAAATACTTAGTCAGTGCAGCTGATAATTCGCTTGGATTGGCATTGGCCTGCAGAAACCCCACCATAGGTCGACTTTCTAAATCTATACTTGTCGAATCATTTTTCACAAAGGCAGTGAGCCGAATCGTGCCAAGCGGATAGGGCCTTTGCTCCTGTGCAACCGTCGCATCGGAGATCGTTGCATTTGTCTGGAACTCCTCAAAATTCCCTTCGAAATTAGCTTCTAGATTCAGTTGTGCTTTGGTGCTTTTCTGAGTCAGACCCAATGCTGTAAGATCTGCACCGATCAAGTTTAAATTCAGATTGATTTGAGAATTAATTGAGTCTAGATCGACAGTTGCAGTCAAGTCATAGCGGAGATTTTTACTGTCCAGATCAGAACTTAGCGTACCGGATCCATTTTCTAATTTACCGGAAAGTTCCAAACCCGAATAATCATTTTGATAGAGTTGGAGGCTATCAAACTTTGCTTGGATTTCGGCATTGATTTCATACCAATTACGTCCCGAGCCATTAGCATTCAGCGAAAAATAGACCGTGTCCAGCTCTTGATTTTGCAATAAATTATTAAGCTGAAGGGCTTTAGCTTCTAGTTTCACATCGAAGGCCAGCTGATCTTGATCCTGATAGCTTGCTACGAGTGCTAAATCTCCCAAGGTCGATTTGAAGTCAAACTCCAATCCTAAATTATCTAATTGACCGCTGGCTTGCCCAGTGAGCAGGAAGTTTTCAGGAAGCTGGATTCCGAGTTCGGATTCAGATACAAAAGCGAGTAGCGATTCCCGACTCGCTTTTAATTGGACTTCAGGAAAATCATATCGCAATAAATCCAT
>JAFMBQ010000614.1 GCA_017858365.1 Algoriphagus sp.
AATGAAGGAAAATAAAAAAACATACTGGAAAGGACTTGAGCAGCTCAATAACGATCCAGAGTTTGTAAAGAATGCCGATAAGGAATTTGTCGAGCTTCCGTCAAGCTTAAGCGAAGATGGAGGTTCTTCAAGAAGAGACTTCCTTAAAGTAATGGGTTTCAGTTTAGCAGCTGCATCATTAGCAGCTTGCGAGGCTCCAGTAAGAAAGGCGATCCCTTATGTAAACAAGCCGGTTGATATCAACCCTTCAATTCCTAATTTCTACGCTTCTACTTTTTCTACTGGTGGTGACTATGCCTCTATCGTAGTAAAAACAAGAGAGGGGAGACCGATCAAAATTGACGGAAACTCACTTTCTCCTATTAATAAAGGAAAAGTTAATGCCATCGTAGAAGGATCCATTCTTTCTCTATATGATAAAGAGAGATTAGCCAGTCCTTACATTAGCGGTGAAAAATCAGATTGGGCTACGATAGATGCACAGGTTAAAGCGAAGTTTGCTTCTGCTGGAAATGTAAAGATTGTATCCAATACTATTCTTTCTCCTTCCACGCTACAAGCTATTCAGATTTTCTCTGATTCAGTAGGTGGAGCGGAATTGATCCAGTATGATCCTATTTCAAATTATGGAATAAAGAAAGCAGCAGAGACCTATTATGGTACTGCAGTTATTCCTTCCTATTCATTTGATAAAGCAAAGACCATTGTTTCTTTCGGAGCAGACTTTTTAGGAACTTGGATTTCCCCAATTGAATTTGCTGGTCAATATGCTAAGACTCGGAAGATTAGCAATGAGCACCGCGAAATGTCCCGTCATTATCAGTTTGAATCGAATCTATCGATGACTGGTGCAAATGCTGATTACAGAACTCCAATCAGAGCTTCTCAAAGTGGATTGGCTGTATTAGCACTTTATAACGCTCTTGCAAAAAAAACTGGAGCGACTCAAGTTTCGGCTGGAGCAGTGGAAATTGCTCACCTAGACAAAGCCGCAAATGATCTTTGGGCTAGCAAAGGTGCTTCACTTGTAGTATCTGGATCTAATGATCCGAATGTACAAGTTGTGATCAATGCGATCAATGAAATGCTTGGTGCAAATGGAACGACAGTTGATTTTGCAAATCCAGTTCATTTCAGAAAAGGTGATGATGCTCGAATGAATCAATTCGTTGCAGAATTGAAAGCGGGACAAGTTGGAGGAGTAATTTTCTACAACTGTAATCCAGTTTATGATTTTGCACAAGGAGCTGAAGTTGCTGAAGGAATTGCTAAAGCAAAAGTAAGTTTGGCCACAAACGGTACAATGGATGAGACTTCATCTTTGGTACAAATGGTTGCACCAGATCACCATTACCTAGAGTCTTGGAATGATTTCGAGCCGAAGCGTGGACATTTCTCTCTTTCTCAGCCGACGATCTCTCCATTGTTTGATTCTAGACAAGCACAGGAGTCTTTCCTTGTTTGGGGTGGATCTACTTCTAATTATTTTGATTTCCTTCAGTCAGTTTGGCAAAATGAGGTCTATACCTTGGTTGAAACTGCAGGTGATTTCCAAGAGTTCTGGGATACTACCTTATATAATGGGGTTTTGGCAATTGATTCCACAGTCGCAGCACCTACTCCAGTAGGAGATGTGTCTGCTGCAGCTGCTGCTGTTGCGAAAGCATCAACAACTGCTAACACAAGCCCTGAATTGGTGATTTATTCTAAAGTAGGAATAGGAAATGGTATTTATGCCAACATTCCTTGGCTACAAGAGATGGCGGATCCAATCACTAAGGCTACTTGGGATAACTACCTGACTGTTTCTCAGAAATGGGCTACAGAGAATGGAGTTACCATGTATGAAGAAAATACAGGAATGGCATCGATAACTGTCAATGGTAAATCGTTGGTCGTTCCGATCATGATTCAGCCTGGTCAGGCAGATGGTACTTTCGGTTTGGCGGTAGGATATGGTAGAACCAAAGCTGGAAGAGTAGCAAATGGAGTAGGTGTAAATGCTTACGAATTGCTTGATGCTTCAAAAGGCTTTGTGAATTTCGATATTACTGCTGGAGTAGAAATCACTGTTACTGAAGATAAATACAAAATTGCAAGAACGCAGACTCACCAAACTTTCATGGGACGTGAAAACGTAATCCAAGAAGCCACTTTAGGTGAATACAAGGAGGATGCAGGAGCTGGACGATACCATCCTGAAATTTATAAAGACGGTGAATTTATCAAGCCATCTAAGATTTCGCTTTGGAAAGGGCATCAATATAGCCAACATCACTGGGGTCTTGCGATTGACATGAACTCCTGTATTGGATGTAGCGCATGTTCTATTGCTTGTCAGGTGGAGAATAACGTGGCAGTAGTTGGTAAGCAGGAAGTATTGAACCGAAGAGAAATGGCTTGGATCAGAATTGATCGCTATTATTCTTCAGATGCTCCGGCAGATGATTTGAAAGCAATGGAAATAGCAGCTGATAATCCAGAAGTTACTTTCCAACCGATGATGTGTCAGCAGTGTAACAATGCGCCATGTGAGACAGTATGTCCAGTGGCAGCAACTACTCACTCATCTGAAGGTCTTAATCAAATGACATATAACAGATGTATTGGTACAAGATATTGTGCAAACAACTGTCCGTATAAGGTCCGTCGATTCAACTGGTTTAAGTACCATGACAATAAAGACTTCGCTGGAGTCAATGTTGCCCAGAATGATGACCTAGGTAAAATGGTATTGAATCCAGATGTCACCGTTCGAGTA
>JAFMBQ010000615.1 GCA_017858365.1 Algoriphagus sp.
GTGTGCTCTTCCGATCTTTGCAGGAGTTTTAGCGTCGAGCTAATCTTGGCTTATCAATTAACCAGCAGCAATGGAAACTCGAAATCGCTTTTACTTTCTGATCATATTAGGAATGATTTATAATCTTATCTTAATGATATCGGATGTAAAAAGTCAAGAACCGGAAGATCAAGCTGCCAAAGTTGAGCTAAATATGAATTCCCAAAATCAAAAAACTAACCCATGAAAAGTCAAGCTTTAGCGTTCCGACAAATCGAATGGTGGACAATCACCTTTATTTTTCTGTTGATGACCATCGTCAACACCTTAAGTCTATCCTATCAAAATGATTACCACCTGAATGAGCATCTGGCTAAGGTAATGATACCAATAATTTTGTATGTGGGCTTTTACCTCACCCATATGAAGTTGGTTCCGAATTATTTTAGCAATAAAAAAAAGTTTGCCTTCGTTGGTTTTGGTCTTCTTATCGCATTTGGAACAGGACTTTTCACTACGGTCTTGACCAATGCAGATCCGAATATTTCAGCGACTAGATTCCTTAGATTTTACTTTAATACCATGGCACTTTATGCTGCCTATCTGATCGCTGTGCTGTTGGTACGAAATATCCTGATGCCACCCAAATTGCGTGATTTCCAACTTTACAATGGAGTTCGATTGGTTTTGATTTTTATATTTATCACCGTCTTTTTGATTCAAGGCACTGATAGAATTATCAATGATGCGGTTCCCATTATTTTCTCGATTATCCTGCCAATCACCTTGGTGGCTATTTTTTACTACTACAAATTGATTTTTCTGAACTTTCAGCGAGGGAGAAAAAAGCCTGCAAGATGGTTTTTGGTATTGGCAATTTCAGTCATATTTCTCCCATGTTTCATTATTTCTGCAGAGACAAATTCAGAAGCAGCAATATTAGCAGGTTTGGGGATTATCGCTTTTATGCTCTTTATCCTGTTTCCGATTTCAAAATTGATTTTCAAGAAATACGAAGATTACTTGGGTCAGATTACAACACTTACCCATGAAGTAAACCAAGGTTCGGCCAACCTGAGTTTCCTCAAATCCCAGATTAATCCACACTTTTTATTTAATGCACTGAATACGCTCTACGGATCTGCGCTGACAGAAAATGCAGAAAAGACTTCCGACGGAATTCAAAAGCTCGGGGATATGATGCGCTTTATGCTTCATGAGAACCTACAGGATAAAATCTCGATCAAGCGGGAAATCGAATACCTGCGAAACTACCTCGATATTCAACTACTTCGATTCGGAAAAGAGCCAAACTTGGAACTTACGATTCAAATTCAGGAGGACTTCTGCGAAGGTGAAATCGCACCAATGATGCTGATTCCTTTTATAGAAAATGCCTTCAAACATGGTATCAGTACCAAAAACAAGTCTTGGATCAAGATCAATCTGCGCTGCTTGAAAGGTTCTATTCACTTGGATGTGGTCAATAGCGTGCATCCAAAAAAGGCAACTGACGATCCAAAAGACGAGTCAGGCATTGGCTTGGACAATGTCCGAAAGCGGCTCGAACTACTCTACCCACAAACACATTCGTTGACAATTGTCGGGAATGACGAAGAGCATTTCGTACATTTTTCCCTTCAATTAAAATAATATGCTAAGCGCAATCGCAATAGATGATGAAAATATGGCCTTGGAAGTGATCAAGGCTCATGCTTCCAAAATCCCTTTTCTGGAACTCAAGGCTGTCTTTTCCGATGCGATCCAAGGTTTGGAGTACCACCGGAATAATCCAGTCGATCTGATCTTTCTGGATATCAATATGCCTGATATTTCCGGGATTGATTTGGCGGCAATGCTTCCCAAAGAAACCTTGGTCGTCTTTACTACTGCCTATTCTGATTTTGCGGTGAAAGGCTTTGAGTTGGATGCGCTGGATTATTTACTAAAGCCTTTTCCTTTGAGTCGCTTTATGAAAGCTTGTCAAAAGGCTCAGGAATGGAAAGCACTGCAACCTTCGGATGAAGCTGGTCATTTATTTGTCAAGACATCTGAGGGACATATTCGAGTCAATTTTGACGAGTTGCTCTTCTGTGAAGCTGCCGGGAATTATGTGACTTTTCAATTGGAAAACGGAAAACTTATTTCAAGAATGACCTTCGGGGAATTGGAAAAGTTACTCCCCTCCTTTTTTATCAAAACGCATCGCTCATTTATTGTCAATAAAAATAAACTGGATAAAGTCGAGCGGCATCAGGTGCATTTGGGGAGTTTTGTGGTTCCAATTAGTGTCAGTTTTTCGGGGACGATATTATGAATAAACTAGGAAGTTTTAAGTTCATTTAACCACGGAGAGCGCAAAGGTTTCACAGAGGACACAAAAGATGATTTTTAGATTTCTGATTTAGAAAAATCCCCCTTTAGCTTACATCCAATTCCCACTTAACTCTCGAATCCAAGGGGGAGTTTGATCCGTTTCCAATTCGAAGAATCGATCTCCGGTTTACTAATCCCTATTTCCTATTCCCTAATCCCCTTTCCCCAATCCCTATTCCCTACTCTCTTTTCCCCAATCCCACCTACCTCAAAAACTCATTTCGATACTCCAAAGGCGTTTTTCCTATTCTATCCTTAAACTGTCGATTGAAATTAGAGAGCGTAAAAAAGCCACACTCAAAGCAGACTTGACTGATGTTCAGTTTCTCTTCCTGAAGCAATTTACAAGCCTGATGAATCCGAACTTGGCTTAGGAAATCCGAGAAGGATTGGTTTGCCCTACTT
>JAFMBQ010000616.1 GCA_017858365.1 Algoriphagus sp.
ACTATCTAATATCTATGGATAAAATCTTACCCTCCCCAGATATTAGGACTGATCCTTTTTTAACCAGTTTTTTTTAATCGGTTGGGTATTCCATCGGTCTTGCCATTATTTTTAGCACGACAAGTTTTTTCGATTTACTACAAAAAATTCTAAAGTGGAGATAATTCCCTTCTGGCAAAATTTGTAAAAAGAAAAAAAGCTAGAGTGAAATTTCAATTAACCTCAATTCAAATGAATACCAAGTTTAATATTTGCACCTTTTTGCTCTTCTTATTTAGTGTCCAACTTGCTTTTGGACAACAAAAAAGACCACTTACTCACGATGACTACGACGGATGGGAGCGAGTATCTTCCGAAAAAATCACAAAGAATGGCCAATGGGTGGGCTATCAAATTTCCCCCCAAGATGGTGATGCACGTTTGGAGATTTTAGCATTCAAACAACCTGCTAACAGATTTGTGATCCCAAGAGGAACAGGTTTTGATTTTAGCCCAGATGACGCATTTGCAGTAGGTAAAATCAGTCCCGAAGATGATTCAGTTCGGGTATTGAAACTGAAAAAAACCAAAAAGGAGGATATGCCATCCGACAGCCTTTTTATCTATCAGATGAGTACTGGCAACCTGATTAAAATTCCAAAAGTAAAATCTTTTGCGATGCCAAGAGAGGCCGGTAGCTGGATAGCTATCCTTTATGAAAAGGAAAAAGTTAAGAAGCCTGCTAAAATTGACAGTACATCTACAGCAGATTCTACTGCCAAAGCTGACAAACCTAAGAAAACAGACGGGACCAAGCTCGAAGTACGCAAGCTAGACGGATCGTTGACTTATAATTTTGAGCGTGTGAAGTCATTTAGCTTTTCTCCTAATGGTGATTTTCTCCAGTATGTCTTAGCAGAGGAGGACACCTTAGATAATGCAGCAATCTACCTTTTGAACCTTTCGACCGGACAAAGCAAATTGATCTCGGAAGGGATGACATCCTATTCGGATATGACATTTTCTCCAAAATCAAAATACCTAGCCTATCTGACTACCAATGATTCGACGAAATCTAAAAAGCCATATCATTCGCTTTATTTAGTGAACACTGCGACTGGAAGTAATGAGGAAATAGCTTCAAAAAGCGCAATTGGAATATTAGAAAATGGGAGAGTGAGTCCTGATGAAAATCTTAAGTTTTCTGAAAATGAGTCGAGATTGTTTTTTGGGGTTGCTCCAGATTATGTGGACTATTCCTATGAAAACGACACGACCATCTTGGATGATGAGCGTGTGAGCTTGGATATCTGGGGTTGGCAAGATGCTGAAATCCAACCGATGCAATTGGTCAGAAGATCTCGAGAGGAAAAGAAAGCCTATTTGGCAAGCATTGAATTAGGCACTAAAAAAATCACCCAATTAGGAACTCCTGAAATAGATGACGTGGCGTTAGAATCAAAAGTGGAGCGTGATTTTGGTCTTGCTTATACAGATTCACCTTATCGTCGAAGCTATAGCTGGGATATTCAGATAGGTAGAGATCTATATTTAGTGGATTTCAAAACTGGCCAAAAGACACTGATTGAAAAGGATGCATCTGGATCTCCGTCTATTTCTCCTGAGGGGAAATACGTGAGTTGGTATGATGCAAGAGATAGCAGTTGGGTGGCTTATGACATCGCTTCAAAAGCTAAAATAAACCTAACGACTAGTTTATCGCCTGTTTTCTATGATGAGATTCACGATAGTCCATCACTTCCAGGAAGCTATGGGAATGCAGGTTGGATTGCTGGAGATGCGGCAATCTTGATTTATGATCGATTTGATATTTGGAGAGTAGATCCGAAAAACCCATCTGCGGCTGTCAATATTACTCAGGGAATGGGAAGAAAAGAGTCAATCGTTTTTAGAAGACAGGACCTTGATCGAGAAGAGCGGAGTATAGATCCAAAGGCATTATTGTTATTGGCGGCTTTTAATGAGCAGGCTAAAGATGCTGGCTTTTATACCGGTTCAATTGATGGAAAAGCTGCACCAAAGCAGATTTTGATGACTGCTCACAGTTATTCAGGATTAACTAAGGCCAAAGATGCAGATGCGATTTTATTAAATCGCTCGACTTATGTAGAGAATCCTGATGTGTTTTTAGGGGACTTGTCATTCAGTAATTTGACAAAAGTATCTAATCTGAATCCACAACAAGCTACTGTGAACTGGGGCTCCGTGGAGTTGGTGAATTACCTGGCAAATGACGGAGAGCCGCTTCAAGGCTTGCTATATAAGCCTGAAAATTTTGATCCGAATAAGAAGTATCCTTTGATGGTTTACTTCTATGAGCGAAACAGTGATGGAATCCATAGATATCGAGCTCCTGCACCTAGTGCATCGACGATTAATATTCCATTTTTCGTAAGTAATGATTATTTGGTTTTGGTGCCAGATATCAAGTATGATCTGGGACTTCCAGGACCTTCTGCTTACAATTGCATTATTCCTGCAGTCCAATCTATCGTAGCCCGAGGATTTGTAGATGCTGATAATATGGCAATCCAAGGTCAAAGTTGGGGTGGTTATCAAGTGGCTTATTTGATTACGCAGACGAATATGTTTAAAGCAGCAGGAGCTGGGGCTCCTGTGGTGAATATGACTTCTGCTTATGGTGGAATACGCTGGGGAACAGGGATGAGTAGAATGTTTCAATACGAGCAAACGCAATCTCGAATAGGCGGAACACTTTGGGAAAAACCAATTTACTACCTTGAAAATTCACCGTTGT
>JAFMBQ010000617.1 GCA_017858365.1 Algoriphagus sp.
GATTTTGTAGCCGGTTTACACCTTGGTTGGGAATTATCCCAAACCTTGGGGAACCGTATTGAACTAACATTTGGGAACAGAAACCAAGTCGTTTTTTGGGCTCCTCAAGCAGAAAGATGGCGGCTTGGTCTTGACTTAGGTTTTAGAATTCCTCTAAACTAACAACGACATGGAGGAGAAAAGAGGTTTGAAAAAACTACATGAGACATTCCATTTTATTGTCTATCTCATGGTTCTGCTAGATATCCTAATCTTCGTTTATTTCCCTCAAATCGTTACCAATGAGGGGATTGGCAAACACTTGGAGCCAATCATTACGAAGTTTTTAAATCTAAAAATTTACCAGGATGTATTATTGAGCAAAATCGCCATACTCATCGCTATTTCCCTTTCTGCAATCGGTACTGTATCCAAAAAGAATTTGGACCTGAATCCCAGAAAACACATTGGATTTCCTTTGATAATAGGACTGATCCTGTTTTTTGGCTCAACTTATCTATACCGTTTGGAGGATTCAATACAGCTATTCAAATTCACTTCAATTGAAAAAGCAGGATATATTCTTTGCACATTTATAGGAGCGGTATTGATCCATACCTCCTTAGATAATATTTCCAAATTGCTTAAGTCTGCTCTAGGGAAAGATGAATGGAACATTGAAGGGGAGTCCTTTATGCAGGATAAAGTAAAAATTGAAAATCAATATTCAGTTAATATTCCCATGAAGTTCTATTTTAAAAATAAAGTGCATAAAGGGTGGATTAACATCGTGAATCCATTTAGAGGAACGCTGGTAATCGGCACACCCGGTTCGGGAAAATCATTTGGGATTGTTAATCCATTTGTTCGTCAGATGATTAAGAAAGGGTATACCATGTGCTTGTACGATTTTAAATTTCCGGATTTAGCACAAATTGCCTATTTTCATTATTTAAAAGCAAAGGCACAAGGACGAAATCTCAATTATAAATTCAATGTCATCAACCTAGATGATGTAGAGTACTCAAGAAGGATCAATCCCTTAAATCGGAATTACATACAAACTGTCGCAGATGCTTCGGAAACCGCTGAGGCGATTGTTGAGTCACTTCAAAAATCTGAATCCTCAGCAGGCTCAGATAAATTCTTCACACAATCAGCAGTTAACTTTCTTGCCGCTTGTATCTTTTTCGTATCCAGACATGAAGAAGGGAAATATTCAACATTCAGCCACTTGCTTTCCTTCTTGAACAGAAAATATGAGGAGATTTTTGCCTGTTTATCAAAATTCCCGGTATTGGAATCCTTGATTTCCCCTTTCAAAAGTGCGTTAGAGAAAAAGGCCTTTGACCAATTGGAAGGCCAAATAGGCACTTTGAAAATTTTCACCTCAAGATTAAACACTCCGGAAACTGCATGGGTGTTCAGTGGAGATGATTTTGATCTGCGAATATCAAACCCAAATAGTCCTTCATTTCTGGTTCTTGCCAACAGTGCTGCAACCCAAAACATAAATTCTACCTGTTATTCAGTCGTTGTAAACAGACTAACCAGATTGATTAATACCAAAGGAAATTTACCCACGGCCATTATTGCCGATGAGGCTCCAACGCTTTATATCCATAAGGTTGAGAATTTGATCTCAACCGCTCGAAGCAATAAGGTAGCGGTACTATTAGGACTTCAGGAGCTCCCACAATTAAAACAATTGCAGGGAAAGGATACTGCTGCTACCATGATCGCTGTCATTGGAAATGTCCTTACAGGGTCGGTTAGAAATAAGGATACGCTGGAATGGCTCGAAAGAATGTTTGGAAAAAGAAAGCAACTGGGACAAAGCGTATCTATAGACCGCGCTAAGACCTCGGTTTCCTGGAATGAAAAATATGATTCTTTAATTCCAGTAGGGAAAATTGCAGCGATGCAAACAGGGGAAGTTGCAGGTTTACTGGCAGTGGAAAGTGCGATTTTTGACGGAAAACATAAAACATCTAATATCCATTGTAAAATAAATTTGGATATGAAGGAGATTGAGGAGGAGGAAAAACAGTACAGACCAATGCCTAAATTCTATGATTTCAAGGGCAAAAAGTCAGAAATCCTCTATAAGAATTTTCTTAGGATTAATGCAGAAGTTGAGTCAATGATCCACCATTATCAGGGGTCTGTTAGTGGATAATAGTCCAAGCAAATAGGCTTGACTAGCGCTTCATAAGGGCAGGATTCGCGTGGGATATTGAAATATTTTGGGAATTTTAATCAAGCTAGTTTCGGTTATGAAAGGTACCCTATTCTTATGTGTTTTTCTTTTTGTGGTCTTTGACTCCGTCTCCCAATTCAACTCAGTTAAATATCAAAACGCGTATCAAGTTTTCCCCAAAGTCCAAAAGGCGGAATCACTCGATGTTTTCCGAGACTCTATTTCCGAAACCAAATCAAACCAATTTATCCCGGAAGCCACTCACAAGGAGAGCTCACTCTCCCGCCTTCCTTTGAGGGAATTTCAAATCACCTCCCGCTTTGGATTCCGCAGAGATCCCCTAAGCGATGAATGGAAATTCCACCGGGGAATTGACCTCAAAGGCAATCGTTCTGAGGTGTATTCCATGCTTCCCGGAGTGGTTGTTTCGGTTGGAAAAGACAGGTTTTTGGGAAACTATGTCAAAGTAAGGCATGGAATGTATGTCTCCGGTTATGGACATCTGTCCGCCATACTGGTAAAAAAAGATGATCCAGTTACGGCCGGATCAATTTTAGGAATTACAGGATCAAGCGGAAG
>JAFMBQ010000618.1 GCA_017858365.1 Algoriphagus sp.
ATTTAATATCACATCTAATAAACACAACCAGGAAAATGGAATTATAAAATAATATACTATAATATTTATTTCATTATAAGTCAACCCCGTTCTTTTCGCTATAAAAAAAAGAAAGTGTGCTACTATCTTGAATACAAGGTTGTTCATTAGAAAAATGTTTTTACTATAAGTGTTTCATCGGTTATATCTTTCCTTAAATACTAGGATTCTACACTTAGGGTATCAGGATATATATTTTGTAGGTATTCAATATCAGATGGTGTAACATATTTAAGTGCGTTTCGAAAAATCTAAGGATCTATGAGTCTAATTTCTAATTTGACTAAATTTATCTTACATACATACTATACTCCTGCTAATCAGACCTATCAGCTTTCAATTTTTCAAATGCCTTGTCTCTGCTACTAATTCCTGATACTCCCGTTCGATCGAATTTATCTCTCTATTCAGGGATAAAATTCTAAATAGGGGAATAATCCCAAACCACAAAAACTTGCCTGAAACAAATTTCACAATCTTAGTACCTGCTCCTAATTCTCCATCATTTACCGGTGAATTCGATAGTGCAGATTCATTAAAAGCCAAGAGAAAAAGAACTAATACAAATAGACTGAGATAAATCAGTGACTTAGATTTCTTCTCTTTCTTAACAATGCTAAGCTGGTCTTTTTTGATTCGTATCCGCTTTAGTTTGGTCAATTCCTCCATTATTTATTTTTAATAACGAGGTTATCTTCTAATGCTACGATACGTTACCATCGGTTCGATCCGTATCACCATTGTTTTACCATTTTTAGAAAT
This sequence comes from Algoriphagus sp., assembly GCA_017858365.1. Classification (GTDB taxonomy): domain Bacteria; phylum Bacteroidota; class Bacteroidia; order Cytophagales; family Cyclobacteriaceae; genus Algoriphagus. The sequence continues at coordinate 802 of JAFMBQ010000618.1, forward strand.
TGGATAATACCCCCTGATTTCATCTTTTTGTACTTCCAAGGACTGAGCACCTACTTTTTCACCCGTTAGGAGTGAGCGGATCAGTTCTTTTTCTTCTTCTGATGGCACTATTATCAAATTTTCAAAGGTTCGATCGATTAATTGTGCGGAATCTGTTCCAGCCGAAAAAGCAAGTAAACTCGCTTTACCCAGTACTTCTTCAATTAGGATGACTTCTGCCCATCTGATTTCATCTGAACTTCTATTGACTGTAGAAATGACATCTTTGACCTTTAGAATTTTAGAGCTGTCTTGTATGTAGCCAAATATTTGTTCCAAATTCTCCTGATGTGATTCCACCACCTCGGTGGTAATTGTTTCGGCTTGGTTGAGTTTGCGCCATTTGATAAAAAAACCTCCTATAGAGATTAATACCACAAGCATTCCTACTACCCCCAGGCCCCATTTCAACAAGAGTTTTCCGTAATCGACCTTGTTATCGGTGAATTTCAACTCTTTTATCTTTGACTCGGCAATCAGATCAATACTAAGGCTGATATTGATCACGAAGGCCATGCCGATCACGATTAGGGCCATAAAAAGTACAAAGAGCATTACTTCTATGGAATCGCCGCCATAATACCGAAGCCCAAAGGCACTTGTAATAATTATAAACACAAACCATAATAATATCAAGACTCCGGAAATGGTCATGACGTAGGAGGTCAGATTTCTAATCAAAAGCTTGAATTCTGTTTTCATAGGAGGATGGATGACGTAAGTAAATATAGTTTCAAACTGTAAGCTTACAAGCGCGTTACAATAATAGTTTAAATATGGCTTTCACTTTATATCTATTTAAATAACGAAAAATCCAAAGACCCCTCCATATATCCCTTATATACTATCAAGTCAAGATTTTCTAAAATGATGGTTAATTCAAAAATGATTCCTTGAGGTTTGTAGATCTTGATTAATTTGATTTTGGCTGTGCCCTTTTTGTCATCATAATCATTAGTATATCTCCAAGAAGAAGTCAGTACGTCTGTTTTATATTCTTCCTCAGTCTCCTCAAATACTTCCAGATTTGAGTCATACAACAGCCCGAAGCTTTGTGAGTCAGCTTCACTAAAATAATTCGCCATGTAAAACTCCTCTCTCCCCTTTAAAGTGTAAAAAACAGTATAAGCTTTGTTCTTCACCACCTCAGGAGTTACATCTTCACCATTGAATTTAGCGTCTGTAATGATAAATCTGGCGAGATCCATTTGATCATCGGAATCTTCAGAGATTTGACTCTTTTTGGTTTTAAGTAGAAGGTTTTTATAAACAGTCAAGTTCCGGAAGTTTTTAAACGTATCGTCCCAATTATAGTAGTAATACAAAAGATTGTTATCTGGAGTAAAAAGTACCATTTGTTCTCTTTCATCAAAGTATCTATAGAATACAGATCCATCTTCTTCTTTTACTGTTTCATCAAACTCCCATTTGTTGGCAAGCCATTCAGCATCTTTTCCTTTTTGAAATTCAATCTTATTCTTACTCATTATTATCTGAGTATTTAAATCCACTGTCTCGAGAAAAATGTGTGTTTTTTGATTCTTACTGTATACCCATTCATCAACTTCAAATCCAATATAATGCCCGTATTTTACCTGGGCAATTAAATTTGAACTAAACGAAAGAAAAATGAGGACTTGGAAAAGGAGATTTTTCATTTTTTACAATTAAATTTTAGTAAAATAATTTTTAGACACTACGACAAGTATTTGTTATTTACTCAAAGTGATAAAATCTATACGTAAATAATCGTTGATTACCGGATCCACTGCGATAAATTCCTTTGTTTCTAAGTTTTCGATTACTACAAAATCATGATCTTTATAAAATGGTAAGCTGAAATATTTGTGAATATTCATTCCACCTATTTTAAGGTAGCCAAAACAGTGTTTAGCTTTCCATTTATGATTTAAGTTA
>JAFMBQ010000619.1 GCA_017858365.1 Algoriphagus sp.
AGTCCTTTGAAACATAAATTTAAACCTAGACACAGTTTAATGAACTATCCCATTTAAGAGGATGGAACTAGGCTAAATTTTTATTTTCTGTATAGTATTTTCTTACTTTAATGAAACTGTATTATTACTCTACTATAACAAAGGCAGCATTTTCTTGGCACAAGCTTCTAAAAAAGGTTTTTTTTCTCAAGTATTTCTTGACCAGAAATACACCTTCATACAGGTAATAATTTTTCTGAAATGCTCAAGTTTAGTTAGGTGCTTGAAAAAAAAAATCCCTTATTTAAGGATTTTCGACACCTTTTGTAAAAATCAACAGTAGTATCTAAATCAAAAAAAACTACTAGAAATAAATCTCACCAGCTTTTGGAGCTCCTGTATCAACGATAGTTGCTAACCGAGTATGGTATTTTTGATTTTGAGAAGGCTCTGGAAAAATCAAAATATATGCAAAGCTTAGGGGTGATACCTTTTGGGCCTTTTACTACTGATGGTACTAACTGCTGCCGATTTGTCAGAACAGGAATTATGGCGGGAAACCCGAGGCTTTCTTCTACAAGGAAAATTTTCCTCAATTACTTATGGAACTTAAAGCCAATGCCAATTAGTAATGTAGATGAGTTGGAAAATAAATTAAAGATGCTTAGTCCTGATGGGGTTCTAAATTCGAGAAAGTCGCATACCAATGGTTTTTATACTTTGGAAACAGTATTTGGAACGCTTCCCCAGCCCGAAAGACCTTCCGAAATCCCACATAAAAGCCAATGGTTGGCAGGAGAAGTGGCGGGATCTTGGTTTGATATAGGAAAAATTGCAGAGGAATACAAGATAGCACGTTATTCACCAGAGGGAATAGAGAAGTGTGTCAGGATTTTCAAGCGTATCTCAAAAATAGGATTCGATCTAGATTTACCTTTTGAATTTACCCATTTATCTCACTGTAGTAAAGTGAGTATTTTTCAAAATGGTCAGATTATTGAATTCCAGAAAATCGATTGATCTTTTTTTGATTTTCTTTTCTGAAGCTCAATGAAATAGTAGTCATTATTCAAATTAATCTTTGGTAAAAATACCAGAGGGGTGCATTTTATTAGCCGATTAAGATGAATTGAGCTAGTGTTTTTAGTAAATTGATATTCCAAGTTTAAAAAATACTTTTTCAAATTAGAAGGTCTTGCGATCATGGAGCCATTAAGTAATAATGCCCTGAAAATTTTACAGCAAAGGTATCTGATTAGAGATGCTCAAGGAGTTCCAAAGGAAACCCCGGAGGGATTATTCATGCGAGTGGCAAAGGCTATAGCCCAAGCTGAGGCTAAATATGGGAGAATAAATGAGGTGGAAATCTGGAAGCAACGGTTTTTCTCCATGATGACTCAACTTGACTTTCTTCCCAATTCCACTACTCTGATGAATGCAGGTACCGGTTATGGACAACTGAGTTCCTGTTTTGTGCTTCCTGTAAAAGATAGTTTAAGTGAGATTTTTAAGACTCTGCGGTTGGCAGTATTAGTTCAGCAGAAAGGAGGTGGTACTGGCTTTAATTTTTCGAGTCTAAGACCTGCCGGGGATCGAATCAGTCGCAGTGACGGTCAATCTACAGGGCCAGTTTCATTCATTAAAATTTTTGATTTGGTAGCGGAGCATATCAAACAGGGAGGGAAGCGCAGAGGAGCCAATATGGGTATTTTGAACATCGACCACCCGGATATTTTTGATTTCATCCGACTGAGGTCTGATGGGCAAAGGCTTAAAAACTTCAATCTTTCAGTTGGAGTTTCAGACGCCTTTATGAAGATCTTGGAAGCAAATGGCAACTGGAATCTTATCAATCCCCGAAACAAGAAGATTGTCCATACCGTAAATTCCCGAAAGATTTGGGAAATGCTCTGTGAGCATGCCTGTGAGTCCGGGAATCCAGGAGTGATTTTTTTGGATACTATCAATGCTGCTAATCTGGTGGCTCCGATGGGTGAAATAGACGCAACCAATCCCTGTGGGGAGGTTCCTTTGCTGCCTTATGAATCCTGCAATTTGGGTTCGGTTAATTTAACCAGGTTTGTAAGGAGAGTAAAGGGAGCTAATTTTGAGTTGGATTGGGAGAGACTAGGGGAGACAGTTGAATGGGCGATCCGTTTTCTGGATGATGTTTTAGAGATCAATAAGTTTCCATCTAAGCCTATCGAGAAAGCATCCTTGGCTAATCGTAAAATAGGACTTGGGGTGATGGGATGGGCAGAGCTTTTGATCCGACTGAGAATCCCTTATGCTTCTACAGAGGCGGTGAGCCTAGCCGAAAAACTGATGGGCTTTGTCCAAACAAAAAGCTTCGAAGCCTCGGCTCAGTTAGGTAGGGAGCGGGGGAATTTTCCGAATTGGGAGAAAAGTATTTTCTACCCGGATCAACCCATGCGGAATGCTACCCGAACAAGCATTGCGCCAACGGGGACTATTTCCATTTTGGCAGACACTTCTTCTTCCATCGAACCACTTTTTGCCTTAGCATTCCAACGGAAAAATGTATTGAATGGGGAAATGCTTCAGTCAGTAAATCCATTTTTTCTTGAATTCCTTCGGTCTGAAAATCTGATGGAAGAGAAAATTTTGAAAGACGTTATTTCCTCAGGGACTTGTGGACAGGTAAAAGAGCTTCCTAAAAAAATTCGGGAATTGTTCAAAACGGCACTGGAGATTTCTCCAGATTGCATCTTCGACATCAAATCACTTTTCAAAAATTCACGGATAATGCAG
>JAFMBQ010000075.1 GCA_017858365.1 Algoriphagus sp.
TATCGTATTGGGAGTTGGCGGTAAAGCTTCTAATCCTGATGAATTGTATATTCTTCCAATTAATGAGCTCAAAAAGCCTGTCCTTCATAAATCAAGTCTCTGGAAGTATAGAAAGAAAATTGATGATGATTTCTTTTTTGATCAGAAGCTTCAAGAATTAAACTAGTCCTATCTCTAAACCCCTTACCCATTTTTTGTGAATTCTAAACATCCCTATCCTCCTTTCATTCAGGCTGGTGCTACTCAGCTAATAATTGGCACAATTCCTCCAGCTAGATTCTGTACTGATGGTGCTAAAGAATTATTAGAGAATGACGTGGATTTCTATTATGGAAGTAAAGACAATTCTTTTTGGGATCTAATTGGGGAAGTGTTTGGAGAACAATTGGAAAAGTCAAATACAACCAAAGCTATAGAGAAGCGCAAGTCACTTTTGGAGGCTCATGGAATTGGAATTACTGACATCATTTCTGAATGCGCCAGAGAAAATAAATCAGCTTCAGACGATAAATTGGATGTTATTAGCAGAAAGGAATTAGGTAAGCTCCTGATTAAACACCCTTCCATTACTACTTTGATTTACACAAGTGAATTTGTCAAGAAAGAGGTAAATAAACTATTAGGTGGATATCATCTAATCGATCCCGAAAACAAGAAAAAGCAATCTGTCAAAATCAATGGTAAAATGTATCAGGTACGAATTCTATATTCCCCCTCTCCTAGAGGTTTGAAGAATTTAGGTCCTAATGGAAGTACGAAAAGAATAAACCAGTGGAGGGATTTTCTCATTGCTGATTCATAAGAGAAATTCAAAACGACTATCCAAATTTTACATAATACTTCTATTCTAATTTTGCCACAGACGGTGGCAAAAATGAATAAACTTAAATATATCAAGGAAGTGACTGTCAGACTCAAATTGAGGTGAAGTTTGAGTAGGAAACAGTGTGGCTGAATCAAAAGCAAATGGGAGCTCTTTTCGATAAAGATACAGACACTATAAATTTGCACTTAAAGAATATCTACAAGGATGAAGAGTTGGATGAAACTTCAACTACCAAGGAATCCTCGGTAGTTCAAAAAGAGGGCAAACGGAGGGTTCAGCTGAATATAAAATTCTATAATTTAGATGAAATTATTTCAATTGATTACAGAGTGAATTCCAAACGAGGTATTCAATTCCGTCAAGGGACAACCCAAAGACTTAAAGACTAACTCGTGCAGGGCTATGCAATCTCGAAGACCTGGTTGCAGTTCATCCTTGAAAATTAATCTCATATTAATTTAGTCAAAGAACCTAGCCACTAAAAATCATGTGGAGCATTTTTTTTTGGAATTGACTAATTTAATTGAAAAACAGGCCCCGCATAGGAAAACAGGTAGGTGATTTCAGTTTCAACATATTCATTAGAAAAAAAGTCATACACCTGTTGGAAAGTCACCATCCGAATGGATTTATCATCTGGAAAATACTCCAAACTTTTTACTTCGAATTGATAAAGAAAACTTTTTGGGTCATTTGAAAAAGCTTCTTCTCCACCGAAAAATCTCAATTCCAGTTCGCCATCTTCTGTAAGGTTTACAATCCTCCTCGAAAATCCACATCCCTTTATAATTTCCTTCTCCTGTGTTTTTGGATTTACCCAATCCCAAAACGCGAATGTATCAAAATCCATAATTGGAGTTTGCTTATTCAGATGCCATTCTATTGAAAATTCTCCTGGTCCACACATTAAAAAATTAGCAGCGTGCTCGGTGATTTGCTCACCTGAATCGGTGAAATCAACCGGAATAGCCGAAACCATGGATTCAACAGCATATATGCCATACGGATCAGTTAGCGGCTTTTCCTCTTCCATACACCCAATGAAGCAGAATGAAATAAGAATCAAAAGAAATGCAATTTTTCTCATGGATGAATGTAAAAATTAATTTCAAATTTATTATCAGCAATCTTGTCAGTAAGGATAATTTGAAGCGATAATGAGCCTGATTAACTACTCTGCTTTTTTGAAATCCAAAATCTCTAAGCTTGATCTGAAGATTGGAAACCTTCGAGGGGTAAACAACCTCAAAGGTTAGTCTGATTATAAATCCTATGATCAAGGTTCAGGGTTTTTAATCCTGAACAGCATGGATATTTTTAGGAATTTTTGTACCTGAAAGTAATTTTTTGTGGCATGAAGCATGTTTTTTTTTTACACTACTCTTCTAACCTATTGCTTTTTTAGGTCAAAATAATGGGTCTTGTTTTCAGTTTTTTAATGCAAGATCCTTTCTGAATGTCGACCAAAATTCTTAAGCCAAAACAAGTACTCAACAAAGCATTCTCTAATTGACTTACATTTGATAAGTTGATCTGATCCAAAGAGGAATAGCTAGTACTTTCCGAATCACTTTTGGAAGCGTCCCAACTCTCAGGGGAGTTTTTCTTTTCACTTCAGGCTATGGTTAAAATTAATAGGCCAAAAGGACGGGCCAAAAGCTAGAATTCTTCTTTTTTTTGATTTTCCATAATTCTATCCTAATTAAATTTTCAACTTTTTAATTTTATCCCGTAATCAGACCCTAAATTAACTTTCTGTCTCCCAACTTCTTGAAAAAGTCCTCCCGGTAGTTCCGACTGATAGGATATAGCTCTTTTCCGATCAAAACCTCATTGGATTGGACCTCATCTACCTGCCTCATATTGATAATATAGGAGCGGTGAATTCGTACGAAATCACTAGGTAAAGCATTAGCAATACTCGTCAAAGATACAAGAGACATTACTTTTCTAGTCGGAGTGATGATCTTAATGTATTCCCGTTGAGCCTCGATCGCTTGTACTTCCGAAAACAAAAACTTAACAATTCGTGTGTCAGTTTTGATAAAAAAATAATCTGTTTTTTCAGTGGTCTCTTCAGTCTGCACCTGTACAGAAAGGTATTCTACAGCTTTATCGATGGCTTTTCTAAACCGCTCAAAGGAAACTGGCTTCATCAGGTAATCAATCACATCCAGCTCATATCCTTTTACTGCATATTCCTCATAAGCCGTGACAAATATCGTGAGTGGTTTATCACTCAATTCATTCAATAAATCCATCCCTGTCATAAGAGGCATTCGGATGTCCAGCAATAGAATATCAACCGGACTTTCATTTAGAAAGGCCATCGCTTCCTCCCCATTGCTGCACTCGCCAGCTAATTCGAGGTTTCCAACTTTTGAAACATAGTCAGAAAGCAATTTCCTAGCGGGTGGCTCGTCGTCAACAATGAGAATTTGGTATTTCATTTTAAATCAATGGTTAGTTTCACTTCAAAGTATGTCTTATTTTGATTCAAGATCAATTCATGCTTCTCTGGATAAATCAGATTTAGCCTTTTTTTAACATTTTTCAAGCCCACCCCACTTTCTTCTTCAGCAGTCTTACGGGCATCGATTACATCATTTTTTATATTGAAAAACAGCCGATCAGTCACATCTACATGCAAATTGATTTCGATTGTTCCATCAATTGTATTCCCATGTTTGAAGGCATTTTCCAGAAACACCAAGAAGATCAAATGGGCAATCTGATGGTTGTCACTTACACCCTTGTGTTTAAAAATGATAACTGGCTTTTCGTCTAGTTTTAGGCGCCAGAGTTCGATGAAATTTTCCATAAAATTTATCTCTTTTGATAAAGAGACAAATTTCCCTTGGTCTTCATACAGCATATGCCGCATCATTTCTGACAATTTCAGGATTGCAGGAGCCGTGTTTTGATCCTTGAAATAGGCCATTGAATAAACATTATTCAAGGTATTGAATAAAAAATGTGGGCTTAGCTGGAGTTTTAGGAATTTCAGCTCTGTGGCCAACTGACTGTTGCGAAGCTCAATCTCATTCCTTTGGGCTTTGATTAAATTGGCAAAAAACCATACGACAGTGGTAATCAAATAAAAACCTAGCGCAGGAACTGACCTGATAAAATAAGTATAAGTAACTGATCGATGCGTCATTCCAAGAAGATTGACCCTCAACAGGACAATTATCACCACGAGGACAATAGATGCCAAAATGTAAGCAGAATATCTTCCTTTTCTGTAAAGCTTAGGAAGCAAAAGGTAGTAGTTAAGGTAGGCAATCGAAGAAGAAGTCAACACATCTGAAATAACTGCTTGCCAAAGTTCTGTGGAAGATTCTATCCAATTACTTAATGAAGCAAATAAAATAGCTCCATAACAAAGCCAGAAAAGGACATGCAGTGCATAAAATACAGGTCGCGAAATGACATTATCTCTCATTTTTGAAATTTAAGGTTTTAAAACTCATTAAATCCAAAGGATCATCCAGTTGACCATTTTGATCTACAGAAAGTGTTTTTTTTTCAATTAGCAGAAGAAGTTCCAACGCAAGAATATTGATAAATCAGCTATTTTTCATTCGTAGATCAAATCTGTTGGCTGGGTGAGTGAATGCTGCTTTCTGTTGATTTCAGCTGAATAATAGAGATTTTTTTCGTCAATTAGTATCGAAGAAATGGGTTAGAATTCAATTTGTCTCCGAGTAAAAATTAAAAGAAATAGATTAAATCAATCAAAATCGAGCATAACTAAAAATTCACCAACTGTAATGTCCAAATAACAATCAGGAAAGCTGTGCAAGATTCCTCGTCCGAATGGTGTCAGCAGGGCGGACATGTCATCATTAAAAACTAAATATAACATATGAAAAAGAACGTAATAACACTACTAATCATGTTAATGACAGTTTCTTGGAGCTTCGCCCAATCCTCCACAGAGCAGGAAATCGTCAAACTTTCAATGGACAAATGGCAATGGATGGCCGATAAAGATGTAGCTAAATTAGAGTCACTCTTTCATCCTGATGCGAAGTTTGTTCACATGAGCGGGACATGGACTACTGCCAGAGAACTCGAAATTATCGAAACGGGAAGCATTTGGTATAAAAATGCAGATGTCAAAGATACCGCAGTTACAATCGTCGGAAATACCGCAATCGTGTGGAATCGAATTACCCTCACGGCTGAGGTAAGAGGAAATGATGTAGCAACTGAGTTTACTGTGACAGAAGTCTATCAAAAAGGAAACTCAGATTGGAAAATGCTCGCACTTACATTTAGCAGCGTGCGAGATACACACGAGATACAGAAGTAGAATTCTTACGCTATTCTACTCTCCTGCCTTTTTAGCTACTCCACTGACCGGAATAAAAACTCACCAGAGTGGAAAAGCTTAATTGGTTAAGGAAAATGGTAAAGCCCATGTCAGTGAATCCGCTGACATGGGCAAATAAAAAATCAACTTTATACAGGTAACATATCAACTCCAAATTCAATGAAAAAGGCAATTTTAGGATTTTCCCTACTCTTATTTGCAATACAATTTTCTTACGCACAAAATGAGAGTACCAAACAAGAAATCATCGAGCTATCCAAAACCAAGTGGCTTTGGATGGAAAATAAGGAAGCTGATAAACTCGCTGAGTTATTTGACGACAAATCTGTGTTCGTTCATATGGGCGGGTCTTGGGGAAAAGAGCGGGAAGTCAATATCATCAGAAGCGGAGGTATTTGGTATAAGAAAGCCGATATCCATGAGGTATCAGTAGAAATCATTGATAACACCGCCATTTTATTGAACCGAATTACTTTGCTGGCAGAGGTAGGTGGTAATGAAGTGACTAATCCTTTTGAAGTCACCGAAGTTTACATCAAAAAAGCAGATGGCTGGAAATTAGGCTCACTCTCCTTTACCAAATTGATGGGACCGGGTGATCGATAAAATCAACAGCCTTCCTCTTTAGTTTCTTACCCCCTAAGGTTCTTTAATCACAGGAAGAATTCACCAAGCAAATGAAATATTTCCTCCTTTTTATTTTCCTTTTTAGCGCTCAGAGTTGCAGCAGTCAAACTCGGACTGAAAATCAAATAAAATCCAGCGAAAAGGCATCGGACAAAATTCTTATTGTTTTTCTCACAAGAACCAAAAATACGAAGGCAGTTGCGGAAATGATCCAAGCTCAAGTAGGGGGAGATTTAGTGGAACTTGAATTAAAAAATCCATATCCGGAAAATTACCAAGCCATAGTAGCTCAAGTTGCCAGAGAAAATGACTCAGGTTTTCTTCCCCCTTTAAAAAGCAAGGTGGATATCTCCAAATATGATTTGATTTTCCTCGGCTTTCCCACTTGGGGAATGAAATTGCCTCCTCCTATGAAAAGCTTCCTTAACGAAAATGATTTAAGTGGAAAAACTGTGATACCCTTCAATACGAATGCAGGATATGGGGTTGGAAGCAGTTTTGACCAAGTGAAGGAGCTTTGTCCAAACAGTGTCATTCTGAAAGGATTCTCTATAAAAGGAGGGATTGAAAGAGATGGAATTCTATTTGTAATGAAAGGGGAAAAAGAAAAGGAGGCTCAGAAAGAAGTCAAGAAATGGTTGAATGATTTGTCACTCTAGAGTTTTGAAAGAAGGACAATCCAATTTCTTAATCCACCAACATTCAATAGGTTTTAGGCGAAAATGATGGAACCAAAGGCTGAAATAAAGTCAGGGCATGCACCCAAAAGAATCAATAATGAGTTTCTGGAACTATTAGAAAGTCAATTTCCGATCAATGAGGTATACACAACACTTAAATTAAGATCGGCATCTGATTTTGCTCAAGCGTTAAATATTCATGTAAATCACCTCAATAGAGTTCTGAAAAAAATTCACCATAAATCAACTTCAACGATTATCAGTGAAAAAATTTTGCTGGAATCTAAACTTCTGCTAAAAAACAGTAACTGGAATGTTTCAGAAATAGCTTTTGCCTTAGGCTTCTCAGAAGTGTCCCATTTCAATAACTTCTTTAAGAAAAAGACCGAAATGAATCCCACACAATTTCGGAAATAAAAAATTAGCCTTAATTGAACAAGCAGAATTGACTTAATCCATTATCAACAACCCTTTATATGAAATCGAGCATATCGAAAGCGGTACACATTGGTATGATTACCAGCTTTGCGAGATTCCTCCCGATAGCCATCAGGATGGCCTTTAAAAATCAAATTATAATTATATGAAAAAGCAATCAGAGCTAAACCGAAGAGAGTTTTTTAAAAATGCCAGCCTAGCAGGTGCTGGTCTTATTCTCTCTTCCGGAGCGGCAATCGCCTCTACTACTAAAAAAGAGGAGGCTCTTCCCTCCTTGCCTACCCGAAAACTTGGACCGATAGAAGTGACTGGATTAGGTTTGGGTTGTATGAGTATGGTGGCAGGAACTTATAACCCCACACCTCCCAAAGATGAAATGATCGCTCACCTTCGAAAAGCTGCTGAAATGGGTGTTACCTTTTTCGATACAGCGGAGGTTTATGGTCCATATGGCAGTGAAGAGCTGGTTGGAGAAGCTTTGGAACCTTTTAAAGGTAAAATCACCATTGCTACCAAATTTGGATTTGAGATTCAAAACGGCCGCCGCATGGGTAGAAATGCTACTCCAGAATCTATCAAGAAGGTAATAGATGGTTCTCTAAAAAGGCTTCGACTTGAAGTAATTGACTTATTCTATTTGCATCGAATGGATCCCAATGTACCAGTTGAAGATGTTGCTGGAGCAGTAAAAGATCTGATTGCCGCCGGCAAAGTAAAGCATTGGGGATTATCTGAAGTATCTCCATCTACACTTCGAAAGGCTCACTCGGAACTCCCTGTTGCAGCGCTGCAATCCGAATACAATATGGCAGAGCGAGTCGTAGAAAATCAAATTTTAGCTACTTGTGAGGAACTTGGAATTGGTTTCGTGCCCTGGGGACCAACACATCGTTCTTTCCTTACTGGAAGATTCAATGGCTACAGCAGGTTTGCTAGCGAGGACCGTCGTTCCCAATTACCTTTTTTCTCTGCAGAAGGATTTGAGGAAAACATGGGGTTTTTGAGAATAGTGAGAAACTGGTCTCAAAAGAAAGGAATCACAATGGCGCAATTTTGCTTGGCTTGGCTTTTAGCACAAAAACCGTTTATAGTCCCAATTCCAGGAACGACAAGCCCTCAGCATCTTGCGGAAAACCTAGGTGCATTGTCAGTGAAATTCACGGCTACAGAACTCGCTGAAATCAGAAAAGAAATGGAACAATACCAATTAATGGGTGTTCGTGCTCCAGAAACTGCCTTTATCGATCAATAAACCATGAAAAGAACATTGCTATTTTGCTTTTTGCTTGGATTTATACCAGTTGGTTTTTCCCAGACCAATCGGGTGATGAACCTTTTCCCGGAGGGCACCATCCTCCACGGAAATATCCCCTATCAAAACGATACGCTCCAAAAGCATTTACTGGACATTTATCTTCCATCAAACCCTCAAGGCAAAATTCCATTGATCATTTGGGTGCATGGTGGTGGCTGGCTCAGCAATGATAAGTACGCAGATATGGGCTATATGAAAGAGACCATTTCTGCTTTGATGAATGAAGGCTATGCATTGGCTTCCATTGATTACAGATTCAGTACTCAGGCTGTATTTCCAGCGCAGATGTTAGACTGTAATGCAGCAATTTCTTTCTTAATAAAAAATGCCGATAAATATGGATTGGACCCAGATCGAATGGCGATCATGGGTTTTTCCGCCGGAGGTCACTTGGCATCCATGCTTGCATTATCCAAAAATCAAAACATCGATGATTTCTTTCTACCGGAAACGAATCGAAATTTTAGTTTCAAAGCAGTGGTAGATTTCTACGGTCCTGCAGATTTGACACTTTTCCCTGGTGCGAATGATCCAAAAGCCCCGGAAGGATTACTCATCGGAGCGGCTCCTTTAGATAGACCTGATTTGGCTAAAATGGCAAGTCCAGTGAGCTTTGTGGACGAAAATGATCCTCCTTTCTTGATCATCCATGGTGAAAAAGACGACATGGTTTCTCCTAGACAATCATATTTATTGAATTCATGGCTTCAGGTAAAAGGAATTCGCTCAGAACTGATGATTGTTCCCGGTGCTCCTCATTATGGGTCTATGTTTGATGCTGATGAAATACGGGTAAAAGTTCTAAATTTCTTAAAAAAGGAATTGAATTGATACAAAGGATAATCAGCTTCAATTCCCCATTCAGGTGTTAGATTTTGATAAGTAGCCTCTTAAATTTCTTTAGTATCTTAGAAATTTCCAATAAGAAATAATCACGCTATGAGCACTCCTTCCTCAAAATTAAGTAGAAGATCATTTTTAAAAGCCTCTACACTAGCCGGGGGCGGGTTAATGCTGAGTTTTAGTTGGCTGGCTGGGTGCAAACCAAACCCTGAGGAATTGATGACCATGCCTAAGGAATGGTTTAGACTGAATGGCTACATCAAAATCGGAGAAAACGGGTTGGTTACCATCATGTCGCCAAATCCTGAGGGCGGTCAAAATATAAAAACCGCGATGCCCATGATCGTCGCGGAGGAATTGGATGCGGATTGGACAAAAGTACTGGTCGAACAAGCCCCTCTGGACACAGAAAATTTTACCCGACAGTTTATCGGCGGTAGCCAGGCTATCCGAATTGGTTGGACTCCGCTAAGAACTGCAGGAGCCACTGCTCGATATTTATTAATACAAGCTGCTGCGCAAACCTGGAATGTTCCGGCCGCTGAGATCACTACCGAACCTGGTTATTTACTTCATACAGCCAGTGGGAAGAAAGTCCACTTTGGTGAAATGGCCTCATTAGCAGGCTCCATTCCTATTCCGGAAGAGGTGCAGTTGAAAGAAATCGCTGAGTTTCGGATTATTGGCCATTCTCAAAAAAATGTAGATACCAAAAATATCATCACTGGAAAACCGCTTTTTGGAATAGACTACAAAAAGCCCGGAATGCTCAAAGCCATGATTATCCATCCTCCTGCCCATGGCTTACGCTTGAAATCTTTTGACGACTCAGAAGCGAAAGGTATGCCTGGAATCAAAGCTATTTTCCAAATCAAATCTCATCAAGATGATTATGAGCGGACTTTCTTTGACACGACAAGTTTCACGGATTTGGTGGCTATAGTTGGGGACTCTACCTGGGAAGTCATGAATGCTAAAAAAGCCCTCAAAGTTGAATGGGAACCTATTTCCACTTTTGAAGAAAAAAGGGATTGGGGTGGACGCAAAGAGCTTCGAACAATCCCGCAAGGTTTGGAAAGTCACGATACGCAAGTTCAAAGAATGGTTGAGGCGTCCAAAAAGGCACGCATCGTTCGAAAGGATGGAAATCCTGAAGCCGCATTCAGCAAAGCAGCCAAAGTGATCGAACGTACCTTCCATGGGCCTTTTTTGGCTCACAACTGCATGGAACCGATGAACTTTTTTGCACACGTTCAAGCGGATAAAATCGAATGTGCAGGCCCATTGCAAAAGCCGGAGTTAACCGAACAGGCACTATCTGCTCGTTTGGGAGTTCCTATTGAAAATATTTACATCGACATGACCCGGCTGGGTGGTGGCTATGGCCGTCGATCTTATGCGCATTGGCTGATCGAAGCGGCAGTTATTTCCAAAGAAATGAATGCTCCGATCCACCTACAATATTCCCGGGAGGATGATATGACTGGCGGAATCTACCGTCCCATGTATCAGGCTACCTACAAAGCAGCACTTGATGAGAAAAATAACCTCATCGGATTCCATGTGAATGCTGGCGGGCATGTGGAACCACCACTTTACGAAAACCGTTTTCCTGCAGGGGCAGTCGAAAATTACCTGGCTGAAGACTGGACGGCTTTATCCAATATTACGGTAGGCTCTTTTAGAGCTCCTCGTTCTAATTTTATAGCCGCTGCAGAACAATCCTTTTTGGACGAAGTGGCAGAAGCAGCAGGGAAAGATCCAATTGAGTTTAGATTGGAATTATTGAAAAAGGCAAAGGATAATCCCGTTGGAGAACGGAACGATTATGATCCTGACCGATATGCCGGGGTATTGGAATTGGTGAAGACCAAATCTAATTGGGGTCAGGACACCAAAGGAATTTCAAGAGGAGTTTCAGCCTATTTCTGTCACAATAGCTATGCAGCTCAAGTAGTGGATTTAAAAATCGAGAACGGACAAGTTCAGATTGAAAAGGTGGTTCAGGCTGTGGATTGCGGCTTGGTTGTCAATCCGGATTCAGCGAAAAATCTTTGCGAAGGTGCTGTAGTGGATGGAATCGGAACAGCCCTTTTTGGTGAATTAAAGTTTGAAAATGGAATCCCAGATCGAAACAACTTCGATAACTATCGAATGATTCGAATGAAGGAAGTTCCCAAATCCATTGAGACCTATTTTGTAGAAAATGAAATTGATCCAACGGGGCTTGGAGAACCTACGTATCCGCCTGTTTTTGGGGCTTTAGCCAATGCGCTTTATGCTGCAACAGGAGAACGACTATCCACCCAACCCTTCTTTCCGCAGCTAAAAGCCTAATGATTTATCAAAAAAAGGGCAGATTGAATTTGATTCAATCTGCCCTTTTATTTGCTGAAAAACTCAATAAGAGTTGGTCAACTACTTACCTTCCCAGACATTATCACTGGTATCTTTATCGGGGAATCTGCCATGCGGATCTAAGGTGATTTGTTTGATTTTCCGATCTCCAAAATCCAAGACTGCATCATAGGTACGATTTCCACCAAACCAAACAGTCACTGGCCATGTCACTTCGGCTGTCGTTGCATCAATCATTTTAGCATTACTCATTGCTTTGAGTACAGGGCCTTCTGCCTCAAATTCAACTTTTAACACCACTGGTGAAGGCATCTCCCCTGCTTGCTTTACAGTCACGATGGTTTTCCCTTGGTTTGAACTCACCTCCGAAATTGACCCTTCCACAGATTCGGTGGTAAATAACCAGTAATACCAAAACCATTCTAGATTTTCACCCAAGGCATTATTCATAAAAAATAGATAATCCCAAGGCGAGGGATGCTTATAAGCCCAGGCTTCGGTATATTTTTTCATCGCAGCGATTACCGCCTCATCACCGACGATTCCACCAAGCATGGAAAGCATGAGTGGAGTTTTTTGATAGGTTTGAAATCCATAACCCGGACCCGCATCATTTGCACTCCACATTAGAGGAGCCTCATCCTCAGATCCTGAAATACGACCATAACTCTGTCCCAAACCATCTAAATTAGCTGCCACATCTCGGCTAGCTGCCGCAGATAAGATATTCATGTATTGATTGAAGCCTTCGTCCATCCAGCCATAGCGGGTTTCGTTTGTACCCAGCATCATCGGCCACCATTGATGAGCGGTCTCATGATCTGCCGCTCCCTGATTTGAATTGATCACCATTGGATATTCCATCCCAGCACTTGGTCCATCTTGAAGTGTCAGTTGAGGAAAAGGATAGGGTGCCCAAAGTTCAGAGTAAAATTCCAAAGCATGTTTGCTGTTTATTAATGCTTTTTCAAAATACCGGGCACGTTCTGGGATAAAGACCTCATGAATTGGAATGGGCCCTTTTTCAGGAATCATCGCACGGGTGGCTTTCCAAATAAATCGGTCTGAAGTGGCCCAAGCAAAATCATTCACTTTATCTGCGACAAATCTCCAAGTCAAGGTTTTCCCAGCCAAAGTTGCTTTTCCAGGGCCTTTCTCTGCTTCTGACACGATGGTGATTTCCTCATCCGAGTCCAAAATCGTTGAAAGACGCTTTATCGCTGTTGGCGTCAGCACTTCTTCAGGGTTTTGCAAAACTCCTGTTCCACTAACAATCCAACCAGCTGGAACAGTGATGGATACGTCAAACTTTCCGAAGTTATTAAAAAACTCAGCTGGCCCTAGGTAAAGGCTTGTTTCCCAACCTCTTAAATCATCGTATT
>JAFMBQ010000620.1 GCA_017858365.1 Algoriphagus sp.
TGCTAACCCCATGGCTGCCAAATCTAAAGGTGAAGGGAAAGTTGTTTTTGCGGGCTATGGCGTAGATATCCCAGGTTTTTATTCCGATTACGAGGGCCTTGATGTTAAAGGAAAAGTAGTGGTCATGGTTGCAGGTGTTCCCGACGGAATCCCCGCCTCCACCTTAGTTTCGCATTTCAGCAGTCCGGGAAATAAGCTAAACATTGCCTTTGAAAAAGGAGCAATTGGGGCAATTCTGGTATATCCAATGAATTCATTTGCGAATTCTAATCCGGTAATTCAGTCCAATGTGGCCTTGAATCCTGAGAAAACAGTGGCTTATGGAAGAGGGTTCAATGGAAATCTGAATTTTGCCTTGACTTCCAATCGAGCCTTTCTGAACCAACTCTTTTTGAACTCAGGCAAAAACCTTGAGGAGACTTTGGCAGCGATCAAAGCTCGAAAAAACTCTTCTTTTGACTTTCCTTTTTCCCTCACGGCCAGCTATTCCAATAGCTTTTCGGAGTTTGAAAGTGAAAATGTAATCGGGGTGATTCCTGGTTCGGATCCGAAACTGAAATCGGAATACGTGGTGCATTCAGCGCATTTGGATCATGTGGGAATAGGCAGAGCAGAAAATGGGGACTCCATCTACAACGGTGCGCATGACAATGCCTCGGGTGTAGCTGCCTTGCTGGAGATTGCCCGGATCTATGCGAAAGGCGGAGCAAAGCCTAAGCGCTCTATTCTGATTGTCATGGTTACCGCCGAGGAAATGGGCTTGGTAGGTTCAAACTATTTTGCCTCCAATCCAACTGTTCCTAAATCATCTATTGTTGCCAATGTGAATACCGATATGCCTACCGTGATTGCTCCTTTGCTATCCATTGTTCCTTTGGGAGCGGAGCATTCGAGTATTATGGGAAATGTAGATTTCGCTGGGGATTACTTGGGATTAGAGATCGAAGCAGATCCCGAACCAGAGCAAAACCGATTTGTGCGAAGTGATCAATACAGTTTTGTGACCAATGGGATTCCTGCGCTACATATCAAATACGGTAATAAAAGCAATATTCCGGGCTTTGATATGGATGCCTTTATCAAGGAATGGCGTGCAAAGTACTACCACCGAGCGGCAGATGGCATGGATGGAATTTTCAATTTCGCTGCTGCCAAAACCTACGTGCAGCTAAATTTCTTGATTAGCTATTCCATTGCACAAAGTACGTCACGACCGACTTGGAATCCAGGGGATTTGTTTGGGATTGGGTCAAAATAGTTTCTTTTTTAACCGCGAAGGAATATCACATTGTTCAAGTCTTTGGACTTGGACCTTTTTCTAATACTTTTTTTTTCCACAAAGGCACAAATCCACTGCAACCGTTCGTGTCTCCACGAATGGTAAAACATTATAAAATACCTTCCTGCTTCTTTAGAAGCAGGATTTTTTATTTTGGAAAGAAATAAAAAGGGAGTGAAGACACTCCCTTCGGCAAGAAACATTGAGTAAAAATATTTAATTGGCGGTTTGAATAGCCCGCTTTGGCGAAAGTCCAAACAGACCGACTTGGAATCCAGGGGATCTCTTTGGGATTGGGTCGAATTGAAATGGTTTAAGCAAAAAGGTATTAGAGAAGAAAAGCTAGAATTACAAAATCCTGCTTCTTACGAAGCAGGATTTATTTTTTAATAGGAGGATTATAAACCTGAGCAAAGCAGTATCAGGTACGACTTAAGAAACCTCTATCATCCCAAAGCCATTTTTTGTTCCGAAAGTTCTTCTTGCTTTTGGATGTCTGAGAGTTTTCTGCTGTATTTTCTACCGTTCAAAAACTGCCCAATAAAGGTCGTTCGCACAAACAAATGGTAGGTAGCAAAGCAGATGATTGAAGTCACTGATAGTACTGTCAAAAATTTCAGCATAGCTGGCACTTCCCACTCGAAAATAAGTGCTGGAATAAATGCTGCAATAGGGATGTGAACGAGGTACACCCAATAAGATGCATCCGAGATATAGCGCATTCGAGCTGAATGCTTACTCCCGTAGCGGAGAAACAGCCCCGTAAATCCAAAAATTAGCAGCCAAACTACCAATGACTTGACCAGGATCGTCATCTCAAAGCTAAAGAATGAGACATTTAGTTGGTATCCGAAAAAGAGAACAGTTCCCAATATGGAGCATGCCCAATCCAAACGCTTGAAGCTGTCCAAATGCTCTTTAGATTTAAACAAAAGCCACCCTACAATAAAAAAGGTGAGATAATAGAGAAAGGTATTGAAATCAGGTATGAATGAAGCGGAAGTGGCCACTGAGGAAACTCCCATAATCAGGTAAACCAAGCCGGTGATCCCCGCAAAAAAAAATACGCGTAAAACTGGCTTTTAAATAATCCAGCTAAACGCCTTGGAGATAGAGCGCGCCAAGCTGGTAGTCTTTCTAATAGCAAAGGCAATCAGAATTGAAACCCCTATGATCATGACAAGATAGTACAGAAACCATAGATGATATGTTTTCTGAGGAATGAAAAATAAAGGAGTTCCTATGCTAGCCATCGTCTCTGACCAAGCATTTGGATCACCCGCAAATACTAATCGGGTATAAGTAAAAGACAAGGCAATTAGAGGAGAAAGTAAAATCACAAATACTACAAAAGGATAGACGATTCGAGAAACTCTATTTTTAATCATAGCCAGTGGTTTTCTTTCATAAAATAACATGGCTCTATATGAATTTTAGTGGGTGATGGTTAAACTAAGATTACGATATTTTA
>JAFMBQ010000076.1 GCA_017858365.1 Algoriphagus sp.
TGTGACCGAGAAGCTCTTGCTTACTGCTGGACTTCGATTGGAGAATATTTCTTCAATATGACTGGAATCCTGAATACGGTAAATGGGGTGCCACAACTTTTGACTCCTGAGCAGCGAAGCCGGACTTTTGCTTTGCTGGGTTTTGGAGGAGAATATCATTTGACGAGAACTACCGAATTGTACACCAACTTTTCCCAAGCTTATCGACCGGTTTTGATTTCAGACTTGACGCCGCCTGCCACTACAGACGTGATTGATCAGAATCTTCAGGATGCCAGAGGTTATAATTTTGATTTGGGTTACCGTGGCAATATCGGTGCTTTCTTAAACTTCGATGCCAGCTTTTTCTACCTGAACTATGCCGACCGTATCGGAACTCTCACCCAGACAGCTGCTGATGGAACTCGCTTTCAGTTCCGAACCAATCTTGGGGCTACAGTCAGCCAAGGAGTAGAAGCATTTGTAGAGTTTGATCCGATCACTGCTTTCGTAGGAAATTCATCAATCGGTTATATCCATCTCTTCGCCTCCCTAGCTTATATAAATGCCGAGTATCAGGATTTTGAGCGAACCAGCATTAATAATGGAGAAATCGTAATCAGTAATCTTGCGGGAAATCGAGTGGAAAATGCGCCTCGAAAGATCAACAGATATGGAGCAACCTACCGATACAAGGATTTTTCCATGACTTGGCAACTGAGTGATATTGGAGAGACCTTTTCTGATGCTACAAATTCAAGAGAGCCAAATGCTGCAGCGACATCAGGTTTGATTCCTGCCTATCGAGTACAGGACCTTTCCGCGGGATATACTTACAAGAAGAAATACAGCTTGAAGTCAGGCGTGAATAATTTAACCAATGCGAGCTACTTCACCAGAAGAGCTGGAGGATATCCAGGCCCGGGAATTATGCCCGCTGATGGGAGAACTTTCTATATGACTTTTGGGGTGAAATTTTAATTTTATGTGCTTGTCCAAAAGAGGTTGTCTCAATACTGGGACAGCCTCTTTTGTTTTTTAGGGGTATGGATTTGAGCAAATCTCAACATATAGTATTATCAGGCTATTTAATTTAGTTTTGGATCTGCCATTTTAAGATTTTTAATTCCCGACTTTTGCCTGATAGCCCGTAATCATCCAGGTAATTATTTGTCTTTTTAAATTCTTTTTATGGGTAATAAGAAAAATAGTTTGACCTATGGTTGGTTTATTTTGAAAAGTAAATTGATTGATTTATTTAAAAAATGATCAGTTTACGGTTTTAGGCGATGAGGTCATTAAACTTATTTTCTTTGTTCTTCTAGGCGCATACCTTGGGTAGTTTGGGATTCAGATCCTGATTTACTAAGGTTATTTCGATCTAATGATATAATTGAGGATATACACTAATCAATCTATGAGAAACTTGTTTTCGTCAATAAAAAAAAAGGTAAAAAAACTATCTTCTTACCAATATTACCGCTACATGGATAGTCAATATGAGAAGGCCGCACAAAAATCTATTCAGGCTTCGCTAAAGGTTCTTCCAGATCATAGACTTACTGGCAAAATGGAACGAATAATCGATTCATATGCCAAAGATAAGCTGGGTTCAATCCGTTTTTCTCCTTTACTAAAAGCATATGCCGTTTATCAGGGTGAGTTTAAGGAAGGATGGATTCCCGACAATTATTTTATGAGGCACGTCTTACCACATACTAATGTATATCATAGCGGAATCAGTGATTTGAGACAATTGGCAAGAAAAATATTGAAAGCACCCGAAATGCCGGATTTAGGGTATTTTGTAAGGGGTTGCTGGGTAGGCGTAGAAGATCAACTATTCACCAAAGCCCAAGCCAAGGAATATTTTTTCTCTAAATCAGATCAAATAATCATCAAACTTAATGCATCCATGCGTGGAGAGGGTTTTTTTCGACTAACTCGGAATGAGTTCGATTCTTTTGATGAATATAAATCCGAAGATTTTGTTGTTCAGTTACCGATTCAACAAAATGAATGGTTCTCAAGATTTTCCAAAGACAGTGTAGCAACCCTTCGGATTACCACTGTGAAACCTTGGGGAAATCCGGCAAAGAAACTAGCTGCATTTATGAGGTTTGGCCGTGATGGCGTGGATCGTGTGACCGCTAATTCCAGATTGGTGGTAGGGGTGACGGCTCAAGGCTGGCTTGACCAGTATTCATTTGACAGCGAATGGAATTTGCTGGATCATCATCCTGACTCCAAAATTCGGTGGTTGGGGAACAGACTTCCTGATTTCGAAAAAATGGTTGTAAGATGTGAGCAACTTCATGATCTGGAAGGTACTATGGAGATCATCGGATGGGATGTGGTGTTGGATCAGCACAATCAAATGCAACTTATGGAATGGAATACTGGATATCCTGGTGTAGTTCATTCGGAAATGACAACGGGTCCAAATTTTATTCAAACCGATTGGTCGGATCTATGGAGACCAACTCATAGTAGGCAAAAAATCTAAGGACGGAGAAATACCAATTAATGTCATAACAAAACCCAATAATACTTGACTTGCCATTCATTTCTATGAATTAGCCAATAGCAGTACTTAGAATTAGTTTTTCTTTACATAGAAATTGACCAAGCTCAAGCAGTTATTATCATTTGATCAGATATTAGATACTTGACGTTTTTTTGATCTAGTTTTTAATTTATACAAACTGGAATATCTGCTCAATCGGGAGTTCAAAAATCTTTGCCATTTTGAAAGCCGTTGGCAAACTAGGATCAAATTTTTCTTTTTCGATGGCATTAATCGTCTGACGAGATACTCCGATAAGCTCAGCAAGATCCTCCTGAGTCATCCCTTTTGCGGTGCGTAAATCTCTAACTTGATTTTTCATTTATACCGCCGAGTATTGATGAAGACAGACACTAGATAGGTGATTCCGATAAACATCACCAGAAAACCTATGTCGGCCTTGAATGGGATGAGGTCCTGCTGGTCAAGAATTGAGAAGGTAAGCCCAACCACTACTGCAAGCCCAAGGGAAATTGCCATACTCTCCAAGTGAATTTTCTTTTCCAATTCATCGAAGTGATTGAAAAGATCTCGGTTAGCCAGGATCATCAAAATTCCATTTGCAAGATTCACCAGAATCGCAAAAGTGGTCAGAAAGGGATGTCCATCCCAAATAAATTCAGGGCCAAAAGTGGCAATTGCCATCGTTGCCACCCAGGACCAAGTCCAGATAGCTAATTTTTTTACTCTTTTGGTTCGTTCAAGTTTCATCGTTTCCATGTTGTTTATGTAAAGCTCACTTTATAAATGTAAATAAGACTTTACAAAAGTCAAGTCTTATTTACATTTTTTTTCAAGTTTATTAAAAATGGGTTTTGACAGGAAAGTGTATTAGAGGCTTATTAATCGAGCGACCATGATACCTGATTGAGATTTATTAGCTGCTAGATAGTCAGCAAGTGGTTTTTCTGAAATTTCCATCTTTATATTTTTTGTACTGGCATGCGCAAGGTGGATTATCCCATTTTTAGTAATTGCAAAGGCCACATGTACTTGATCTTATCGATCAATGAAAGCTCAGGTCTCCGAAGCAAAGGAGGTTGTTGTCCAATGGAGCGTTTTTCAAAATAAGCAGGATCGATTTCCAGTTTAGTAGAAACCCATATTTTGTTATTTTCAATCGGTTTATTATGGAAATTCTTATTCCTGTTAGTTAGAATTTAATGTGAAGAGACAGGTGCCTTCCATCCAAAAATAGCTCTGTAGCTTTCAGGATTTTCAACTTCTCCACTGTCAGAAATTAATTTCACTTTGATGTCTCGTTCTTTGGCTTTAAAAGCAAAGTCCTCCAAAATTTCGATGATATCATAATTCAATCGAATCGTTTTCCGAACATCCAGAACTAGGTAGGTTCCATCTGGAAGGTTGTTCAGTTCTCGTAAAATTGCTCCCTTGTTGAGGAAAGACAATTCTTCCGCAAGAGTCATATAAACATGATTGTCCAAATTCTCATCTTTTATAATGTTAAGAAAATGCGAATTCTTATAGTTTTCAATTAAAATAATCACCACCGAAACGGACATTCCCATCATAATCCCCACCAGTATATCGGTAAATACAACCCCGAAAACAGTGACTATAAAGGGGGAGAATTGAGACTTACCCAAATTGAACATGGATTTGAAGAGCGCTGGATTGGCTAGCTTATAGCCAACCATCAACAAAATTGCCGCTAAGACAGCCAATGGGATTTTATTCAGTAAAGTTGGAATTAGGATGACAGCCAACAGGAGCAAAAACCCATGAAAAATTGCGGATAACTTGGTTTTCCCACCTGACTGAACATTGGCGGAGGAGCGAACAATCACTTGAGTAACCGGAATCCCTCCAATTAATCCTGAGAGGATGTTACCAGTTCCCTGAGCAAACAGCTCTCTATTGGTCGGTGTTAACCGTTTCTCAGGATCAATTTTGTCTGCCGCATCCACTGAGAGCAAGGTTTCCAGACTAGCCACTACGGCTAGGGTGAAGGCTACAGTCCAGACATTATAATCGGTGATTGCACCGAAATTTGGAAATGTAAACTGCCCAATAAACATGTTCAGATTTTCTGGAATCGGCACATTGACCAAATGAATAGTCTGAATGTGAAGAAAAGAATCAGTAGGAATCACACTTTGAAAGATCAATCCGAGGATCACTGCGGCCAAAGGGCCTGGGAAGAGTTTGAATATTCTATGCTTATTTACCAGTACTTTATCCCAAAGGATCAGGATTGTCAAAGAAACCAAAGAAAGTGTAATAGCTCCCGGGGAAATAGATTGTAGCATGGATGAAAGGGCCGTGATTGTATTTTCACCATCTGCCTGAAAGAAACTTTCGTCACCTTCAAAATCCGAATCATAACCAAATGCATGTGGAATCTGCTTCAGAACAATGATAATACCGATAGCAGCTAACATACCCTTGATCACCGCACTCGGAAAATAATAGCCAATCACTCCGGCTTTCAAAATCCCAAATACAATCTGAATAACTCCTGCAAGGATCACCGCCATGAGGAAGTTTTCAAAACTCCCGAGTGTACCGATTGCGGTAAATACAATGACTGCCAAACCAGCACCAGGACCACTTACTCCTATAGAAGATCCACTGATAGCTCCTACGACTACACCTCCGATAATGCCTGCAATGACCCCTGAAAACAAAGGAGCTCCACTCGCTAGGGCAATCCCCAAACACAGCGGCAAGGCCACAAAAAACACAACAATACTAGCCGACAAATCCTTGCCGACATGCTTAAATAAGGATGACATACATTTAATTTTTAAATGAGAATATTACCTCAGGAGGTGCCTGAGACCGGTGATCAAGAAGAAAACCGAAAAAAATCGGGAGGAGGAATCAGAATATCCTGCTCGTAACGGGAGAAATTGCCTGAGTTTTTGCGAAAATAGAAAGTCACTTGATTCTCAAATATTGGAGATTGAAAATGAAAGTAAGAAAGCGTATAAACACTTTTATTATCGTCAGGATTCTCCAGAATTTCTTGAAGAGGACTATTCTCTATAAGCTCCTCCGAAACCACTAGCTTTCCATTATGGTAAGTACTAGCAACCAAGTTGATCGCCATCAAAAAACTTACTAAAATCAGAATTTTACTCACGTGGTTTTTTAAATTCAAATCATTTCCTCTAAAAATTATCCTATAAAGGTACATCGAATAAATACCTCTGAGGGGGTTAAAAGTTAAATAAAAGAAAAAAAAAGATTTTTTCTCCTAGCATACGAAACAATTATCATTAAAAATGGTCACAAAATTGTCCTATTTTATTGGGTTCTCACCATCCAATCTCTAGTCAGAAATAAATTGAGATAATCTAAGTCAGCAGGTATATTTTACCATCAAAGAAAAGACTTGACTCAGAATAAAATCAAGACCAATAGAGGTGAGCATCCTTGTCGCAACGCAAGTCTATTTTGCTAATTTCTTGAAATTATTCTTTCATTCAAGTTTCATTATTTCCATTTGAGATTAAAAAAAAATACTTCAAATAAATCAACTTTTACTTATATTTTTGGTTCTAACCTGACTTTAGTGAAGAAGCAAAATGGGTTTTGGACTAAAACTTTATAGTATAAAGAAGGATACTTATTTTACTAAAGCGAAGTTTGAACCTTCCGAGCTCATATAGCCAAATTCTAGCTAGTTATCTTTGTCACTTTTTGGCGGCCAAAAAGTAACCAAAAAGCCCTGAGCCTCATTCTTTTCTTTCCGCTGGCAGCTTTTTCATTGATTTGAAATGAAGAGACAGCGGAATTTTGTACTGCCTTGCTCACCTAAAAATGACTGGATCTCCCTCGTACCTCGGGAGCTAAGTCATTTTCTTAACGGCTTGCAAACCAGCCCAAAACCGAAAATCCCGAAAGGCTCACCCGTCCGGACACTATCCTCCGGTAAGGATTATCATGAAATAATCATCCTCAATACCATTAAATTCGTGGTGGAACCATATTTTTTGAATCATAAGAATCTGCCGCAAGTATGCCCGGTGTTTTTCTTGAGTAATTCAAAATGTAATTTCGTCAATCAAATAGATGGATTAGTACTGTGTTAATCTGGAAACAATTATTCCGGATTGGGATTTATTTCCTTTCAGATAATCACTTAAAGGCAAGAAAGAAATCTCAACTTCTCCATTCTTTGAGCTAGCGTGCAATAAGTGAATTCTTCCGTTTTTGACTATTGCAAATCCTGTATGGACGATATCAAGATTAGCCATGGAACTAGTAATAGAGATCAGATCTCCTGATTGAATGTTTTTTTCAAGGAATTGAATTTGATCCTTAGGAATATAAAAGTAGTCTCTGATTGCGATTGCGGCTTCGGTATTTTGGATTTGTTCCAGGTTTTCCTTGTTGCTCAATTGAGGGTAATATTGGGGGTTTTTAGCCATAAAAGTCGGCTTATTTTCGTAGGGTTTTCCTCCAATTTCTTGGGTGATATCTTTGAGAATTCCCTTTTTCTCATTTACGTAAATCCAGTCAGAGAAATAATGAAGTCTTGAAGGGTAGCCTTGGTTTTCACTGTTTCGATAGCGGAGATTTTCAAGTTCTTTTTCAAAAGCCCCAAAGGTAAACTCACCTTGAGCAGCTAGCCTGACTAGTGTCACTACAGTTTCCAAGTAAGTAGTGCAGTCCAAACCTGTTAAATTAATCACAAGCTTTTCTTCGCCAGGGATTTCTAGGGTTTTTTCTACATAAGGAGTCTTTAAGAATTCTTTTCCAATTGTAATCACAAGCTCATTTGGAGACTTGGAGCTAAGATCCTCTTGGGAAAATTGGTTAAACATTTCTTCCAGTTTTTGCCTGCTTTCAAGCGTGCAGATGGTCTGGGCTTGGGAGAAAAGTGGTAATATGAGAAATAGAAGTAGGATATAGTATTTCAAATTAGGAGGCTTTTATAGATTCTGAAATTTAGCTTATTTTTTTCAAGTTGACCTGAGTATACAAATCAACAAAGCCTTAATTCCCGCGAATTAAGGCTTTACTTATCTTTTCTCTTAGGCTGGAACCAAGGATGATTAGATTATAACTTAGTTCTATAACTAATAGGACCATGAATTTTCCTAGTCAAAAAGAACCTAGCATCCCCAGTAGCTAAATGTGAACCAACAGCGTTTATACTGACTACAATTTCTTGACCTTTATGAATAAGTGTAATTTTTAAGCGGAAAGAGCATTCTCCTGCCATCAATGATTTGGGGGCAAGCATTGTATGGAGTGTTCTTTATTTCAATAAATGGTATCTAGCGAGTAAAATAGAGGTATTTTGGCCAAATCTAGATGATCAAGTTTTGATGAACACAAAAAGTAGCACAAAAAAAATTAAAAAATTGGAAATTTATAATCATTCATTTCTGACTCCGAAAGGAGAACAGAGTTTCATTTCGATGATCTATTGTGTACTATTTATGGAGTTGAATTCTCAGGAAGAAGATAGGAGTGGGAAATTGAAATTAAGCCTTATCGCTTATTTTTTTAGAGAGATAGCTGGATTTAGTCAAAACGGATATCTGAGGATTAGCACAGAAAGTTGTGTAGGAGTTTATTAGGATTAAGAAAATCACTTCGGCTAAGAATTATGTGATCGAATACCATCATACTATTTCTGACCAGGAAACCGAATTGGGAAGCTGTATTAATGACTGTGAAAGCCATGGTTTAAGGTTGAAGATTTGGCTACGGTTTCAAAATATAGGTAAGTTTTCAGGATGTGTTTTTAAAGTTTCACCACTAAAGTAATTAAAATTGAAATTGTCTATATTGTTAGTTTCCTATAATCAGGTCAAATACATCGATCAATGCCTAGACGGAATATTGATTCAGTGTTTTACTGAGGATATGGAAGTCATTGTCGCTGACGATTATTCTCAAGATGGTACGCTGGTAAGAATTAAAGAGCGCTTAAAATCTGTAGAGTTTCCCGTTCATTATTTAGAAAGTAAAAAAAATCTAGGTCTAGGTAAGAACTACTCGAGAGCACTTGCTGCATGCAAAGGAGAATATGTGGCCATTATGGAAGGAGATGATTATTGGACTGACCCAGAAAGGTTGATTAAGCATGTGGATTTTTTAGATCATCAAGATCAGTGTCCAATGAGTTTCAACTCTTTTCAGATTTATAATGAAGAGGAAAATGGTTTGACTTCTACCCATTCCAGTTTGGCTAAGGAAGTGAGGTATTATGGGCCCAAAACTCTGATTTATTATAATCTGATTGGTAATTTATCGGCTTGCATATTTAGAAACTCCATGCTGAGGAACATTCCTAATCGATGGTTTGAATCCAATATTCTTTCTGATTGGTTTTTAGGTATAGCTCTGGCTGAAACTAGTCCAGTGGCATTGCTGCCTGAAGAGATGTCTGTCTACAGGGTCAATTCGAACGGGGAATGGTCCAAACATACGAAGGCAATCAAAACAGCTATTAAAGAAAAGTGTACTTTCACCTACGACTGGATGCTGGGTTATAGGTTTACTAGAGAATTTTTTGGGTATAGATTGTCGTCTGTGATAAAAAGTAAGAGAGATCAATGGATTTAAATAATGCCAGTATTACTTAAACGATTCATAATTCGCTTATTTTCGCAAGGGGTCATTTTTCGCCTGAGCGATGTTATAGCACAATTGGTTCCATTAAAAATGATTAAAAGAGATGATAAAGTATTTAAAGGATTTTAAAAAATCTCTAGGGCTTGCCAAGGATGTATTTTTCATTCAAGGAGAAGAAAAGTCAAAAGAGGAAATAAGGAAGAGTGGTTGTCGAACGGATGTAATCAATAAGCTATTGTCGGGCTTTGATAGGCCTACTCATTATTTGGAGGTAGGGGTTAGAGATCCTCGGGACAATTTTCTTAAAATCGAATCAAAAACCAAATATAGTGTGGATCCAGGCCTGGAAATGGAGGAAAATCTGGCAGACTTCAAGTGTACTAGTGATGAGTTTTTTGAAGGGATGAACCAAGGACAATGGCAAAACCTTCCAGCTAAGTTTGATGTGATCTTTATCGATGGACTGCACACCGCAGAGCAGGTAGATCGGGATATTGCAAATGCCCTTGAAGTATTGTCTGAAGATGGCTTTGTGGTATTACACGATTGTAATCCTCCTACACAATGGCATGCTCGAGAAGAGTTTGGTTTTCAGCGCTCCCCTGCAGGTGCACATTGGAATGGGACAACTTGGAAGGCTTTTGTCAAATGGAGAAAAAACAAGACGTTATTTTCCTTCTGTGTGGATACCGATTGGGGAGTTGGTGTGCTTTCCAAGCATTCCCAAATGGGGAAGGTACTAGAGCTTGAAAATGAGTTTTATGAGTACCAGCTTTTGGAAACCAGAAGACAAGAGGTTCTCAACCTCATAAGTTTTGAAGAGTTTATTCAACAAACTGCTATCTAGTATGCATCTAAGTTCTATGCTCCGAATGAAATGGGTTTTGGAGAACCTTGTGGAAAAAAATAGTGAATCCCGATTGAGGGTTTTGGATGTGGGCAGTTATGATGTGAATGGAACTTACAAAACTTTGTTTCCGGAAGCTGACTTTGAATACGTAGGGATAGATATGGAAGAGGGGCCCAATGTGGATTTAGTCGTGAAAACTCCCTATGAATGGCCTCAATTCGAAACTGATAGTTTTGATTTTGTGATATCTGGTCAGGCATTTGAGCATAATGAGTTTTTTTGGTTGACTATGGAGGAGATCGCTCGGGTACTCAAATCAGGAGGAAAAGTATGTGTGATCGCGCCGAATGGATTTGTGGAGCATCGCTTTCCAGTAGATTGTTATCGATTTTTCTCAGATGGTATGATGGCTATGGCCCGTTATGTACAGCTGGATGTACTGCATTCTTCTGTCAATGCCTCTCCAAAAGGAGAGGAGGATAAATGGTGTAGTGAGGTGGATGCGGATGCCATGATGGTGGCTCAGAAAAACTATGAGGGTGAGGCGAAAATTATAGATCGTAAAGCTTATACCTGTGTGCCAGCTCAACAAAAATCATATTTATCAGGTTTGGTTAATTATCAAAAGCCAAAAGAAAATGCAGTGCAAAAGCTTTTATTGAGGCTCTATCGCAAAGCCCGGGTTTTAGGTTAAGGATGAATCTTTTAAAAAAAACGGATGCCAGTCAGGTGCTCCAAGAGGTTTTGATCCTCTTGGAGCTCGTGCTGTAATTTTTTCCGGATTTTCGCATCTACTTCGGTGATTGTGCTGTGGTTGAAGTAGGTCAAGACACGTCGCAAAAGAGAATTTTTTAATGGTCTGGACAGGAAAGTTGGGCTTTGAAGAAGCTGAGCAAGAAAGCTTGATTTTACAGCTCTGCCAATGTTTTGAGCAGAAGGACGAATAGGGGTAAGAGGAGATATCTCAAGAAATCCCCAGATTCTCTGAAGGCAATCCTCATGATTTTTATATAAGTCTTCACTTTTAAGAATTAGAAATTGTTCTTGCCTATAAAAATGAAAGTACCGGGCTATTTGCTCACCGTATTTTCCTGAATTAACATACATGTAGTTATAGAAATACTGCCGGTGGTTTTTTCGAAATTGATCAGATTGAAATCTAATTTTTTCAGTCACTATAGCTTTCTCAAAAGATGGGATTCTTTCAAAACCTTCTCGTCTCATGTGTTGAAATAAGGAGTTTGCTCTATCGATGGGATCCCTAAGCAGCAGGATGAATTTGGCATCAGGAAAGAGTCCGTGTATAACTCGTGCGGATTTTGGGTTGGAAAAGTTCGCATGGGATGATTCTCCTATGATTATTTCGTTCTTAGCCTGATCAAATAATTCAAAGTAGCTAATGGGGTCTTTAATCACTTGAAAGTTTTCGCAGAAAAATGAAGGCTCCTTCACCTTGCTCATAAAGATGTCGGGGTGTTGGCTAAGCAAATCATGTAGGGTTGTAGTGCCTGATTTGGCAGCGCCGAGAATAAAAAAATTAGGCTTGCGAATAGGAGATAAAAGCTTCATGAAGGATTGAGTAAATAGAACAGTTAAAATATTGAAAATCAGCTAGTATATATTTACAATGACCAATTTGAAAGAAAGAAAGATTGGCTTTAGCCTATCTTGATGGCTTTGATTCCTAATGAAAGGTATCACAATAAAATAAAAAGGTCCCAGAGCAACGATTCCCACGACTTTGAACTAGAGAATTAAATAAAACGAAACGACGCATTTACACACCAATATTTGCCAATAATTCCGAAAAATTCTATTGAACTCAAATTATTTTTATGCATTGACTTTCAGTGAAATGTAAATGCCAATTGGATCTTTTCCTTTTTCCGGGAATATCTTTAAGTAAAAAGCTGCAGTCTTTAAAAAACCTAAAATAAATATTGGTAGAAAAAAACGGATTCCAATCAGGGCTATCTTTGACCACTTTCAACTCTACGGATTTTCTGACTTTTAATAGGTTATCAAAAATATCTGGAGAGAAAGGCTCCCATAAATTATAAGTTTTCAGGTTATTTTCGAATTGGATTTTAATTGACATTCTTTCGCTCGATATATTTATAGCTTTGTAGAGAATGCGCTCATCTTTAACATGAAAAACCAAATACATCCAACAGTTTTCAAAATTTCCGGAATGCAACGAAAAACTCGTTTAAATCAATCCCCAAAACTGATTTGGTTTACTGGGTTTTCCGGATCTGGCAAATCTACTCTAGCAAATGCTGTTGAATCACAATTGTTTGAAGATGGATATATGACCTATCTCTTAGATGGGGATAATATTCGCAATGGATTGAATAAAAATTTGGGTTTTTCTGATGAGGATAGAGTTGAAAATATTCGAAGGATTGCAGAAGTTTCCAAATTGATGATGGACGCAGGATTGCTTGTAATATCAGCTTTTATTTCACCTTTTAGAAAGGAAAGAGAAATGATTGCAGATTTGGTAGGTAGGGAAAATTTCGTGGAGGTTTTTGTTGATTGTCCATTAGAAGTATGTGAAAGCAGGGATGTAAAGGGCTTGTATGCAAAAGCTAGAAAAGGTTTAATTAAAAATTTTACAGGCATTGATTCTCCTTATGAAAAGCCATTAATGCCAGCTGTTCATATTTTTTCTGATCAGGAAACGGTGATATTTTCAGTTGAGAAAATAATCAAGGTTATTTCAGGAAAGCTTTACTTATAACTAGTGAACCTTGAAAAAGGGGTGTGAGATACTCTTATTTAACACATTTAAGAGAGAGTGTTCAGTTAAGTGTGTCTGCTAATTTTACAAATAGATGACAAAGAAA